>PAWK01000046.1 GCA_002714195.1 Gammaproteobacteria bacterium
AGAACCTCACCTGTTCTTCTGTCAAAGGACATCAAGTGGGCATCCAAAGTGACCATGAACAGTTGGTTGCCCAACATACCAAAACCTCGATTAACCGGTGCGCTTGCTCCGTAGGTCAAATCACCTGGTAAATTCCGGCGATACTCCCAAAAAGGTCTGCCAGTTCGTGCATCCAATGCCCAAGCATAGTTGTTCGATCCAGTCACATAGAGAACACCATCATCTAATAACGGAGTTCCCTCCCAACCTCTGCCTCGAGTGGTAGTTCCGGATTGAAAAGTCCAAATTGAGCGAAGACCTTCAATGTTATCTGGAGTTATCTGCGTAAGTGGGCTGTGGCGCTTGCCGCTGTAATCGCCTGAATAAGTCAACCAGCGGCTAGGATCTGCAAAACCGTTTAAAAGATCTTCATAATTCGGACCATTGCCGGCTTGACCAAAAGCCGCAACAGTAAAAAGCAGAAATGAGCAGACGATCAAATTCGAATGTTTAATTATGTTGTTCATCTTCGATTACTCGCGATTATGTTTACACTACAAACTAGATTGTAGAAAACTAATTATGTTGTTAAGGTCCTGATTAGTTAGCTCCGACTCTGAAAAAACTGGCATCCAAGATTGCTCCTCGTAATTGATTTCTCTAAGGGATATTTTTGAAAAACCTCTGAGGTATTGATCTGTATCCATAATCTGTATTGAGAACGCATCCTCTCGTTTTATTACCCCTTGGACTTGTTCATTATCCTCTGTAGTTACGGACACCGGCTTGTAACCTCGGGCAATCGAAGCACTTGGGTTTCTCACAGAGTTAATAAGTGCCTCGAGAGATCTGACCTGAGTTATCTGAGACAAATTTGGACCTAATGCGCCACCTTGATCTCCTCTACGATGACAAGTTGAACAGTTTTGTATAAAAAGTAATTCTCCTGGCACCGGATCACCATCAATTTCAGTGGAAATACCAGAAAGACCAACGCTTCTAAGGTATGAGACCAACATCCAGATTTCTGTATCCGGAAAAGTATGCGCTGGCATAATACTTCCTGATACCCCATCTCGAATTGTGTTGAAAACAGACTCATCCGATGTTCCAGAGCCTGTGTAAAGTAGGGTCAGGTCAGGAGCATCTATCGAGTCAATACCTTTTGCATCGGCACCATGACAAGTTGCACATTGAGCTCTAAAAATGGAACCTCCCACCCTAGCGGCCCGCGGATCACCATCCAATGGATTCAATTCTTGGCCAGTGGCCAACTGCGAAAGAAATAAGGAGGCTGAAATTAGGCAAAAAATCTTAGATACAAGAAAAAATTTTAATCGATAAATAGAGTTTTCCACTTTCCTTTTAAGCCCCATTATGCACACCAGTGAAAGATCATAGCATACAGACAATGGCGCGAGAATGTACCGAAAATATGCAAAACTGGCTTTGCAAGTTGACATCAATGTGCCATTGAGCTATTGATTGTGGGCAGAAAGTTTTTAATCCTGCCTCTGTATTAAATATTGGAGTAATAAATGGTCCACAATCCGAAAAGAAGAATAGAGTTTATAACGTCTGTATGTGCCGCTGCATTCCTAGGGTTAGTTGTGCTTGTCACTCAGACCGATGTCATTTCAGCGCAGTCTAGCAACTTCCAGGGCGGTCAACCAGAGATCAGCCAAACTCCAGATATGCGCAACGTAAGAATTCTTTTCCCAGCGGGAGTTCGCTCCTCCTGGCACACGCACACTTGGGGTCAACTTTTAATGATTGAGGAAGGTATTGGCCTTCATCAAATTCGTGGTAGAACGATAGAAGAATTCTATCCAGGCGAACCATATTGGACTCCTGCTGATGTAGAGCATTGGCACGGAGCTCATCCTGACCATGATGCTCTTCAGTTAACCATTTATGAGGGGAATGTTGAGTGGTTGGATCCTGTTACTGACGCGCAGTACTCTGGATTAAGGATAAGACCACAATCCCGTTCCTCAGACTAGTATAGAAAATATTTTCGTTAATAACCGTAAAGAGCTTTCTTTACGGTTATTTTTTGGGGCTAAAAGTAGATGCAAGGAAGTAATTTAGCCCTTAGCAAGAAAGAAGGGGGGTGAGATTTATGAGGATTTCTCTTTGCAGAGTAATTACTACCACGACTCTGCTTGTATTGGTTGCGTCTTGTGAGCAAAAACGAACAGATGCTCCTCAAATTAGTTTTGAAGAAAATCTTCAACAGCAATTAATCGAAGCCAAGCCTGGCGACACCATCCAAATACCCGCTGGAATCCACAACTTCACCAGAAGCCTGTCTCTTAACGTCCCCGGCGTATCTATAAGAGGAGAGGGAATAAATTCTTCGATTCTATCTTTCAAGAATCAGCAGCAAGGTGCAGAAGGGTTGTTGGTTAGTGCTAATGATTTCACCATTCAAGATCTCGCAATCGAGGATACCATTGGTGACGCTCTAAAAATTAATGAAAGCACCAATGTTGTAATCAAGAACGTGAGGACCGAATGGACTAACGGGCCAGCCACGACTAATGGAGCTTATGGGATCTATCCCGTCCAGTCTAAAAATATACTCATCGATGGCGCTGTTGCGATTGGTGCATCCGATGCGGGAATCTACGTGGGACAATCTTCGCAAATCATCGTTCGGAATTCTCGTGCTGAGCATAATGTGGCAGGAATCGAAATAGAGAATTCAACTTTTGCTGACGTTCATAACAATATTGCAATCAACAATACAGGCGGCATATTGGTGTTTGATCTGCCGAACCTTCCAGTGCAGGGGGGGGCTAATACGCGTATCTTCGACAACGAAATTATCACCAACAACACAAGCAACTTTGCGCCCGCCGGAAACATAGTTGGAACTGTTCCCTCTGGCACTGGCCTTATGATTTTAGCGAACGACAACATAGAGATTTTTGGTAATACTTTTAACGAAAATAATAGCGCAAATATCTTAGTCGTTAGTTATTACATTACTGAAAGGCCATTCGATGATCCAAATTATGATCCATTCCCTGAATTCATTCATATCCATCAAAATAAATTTATTGGTGGTGGTTCATCGCCAGACTCCGATCCTCTTAAAGCGCTTCAGTCCGCGACAGGCCAATCCATTCCTCACGTTGTGTGGGATGGAACAGTGAGACAAGACTCCAAACAGAATCAGATTTTATGTATGCGGGGAAATGATGGTATCACGTTCGTTAACCTCGACGCTTCGAACGAGTTTTCGACACCAAATTTTGAAATCGCAACACACGATTGCGCCCTACCAAAGCTTTCTCAGATTTCTTTGAGTATTGAGGCAAAATGAAATCGACGAAGATTCAACGTCTTTGCGTGAGTTTACTATGTGTCATCGCGCTTAAGGCCTGCGTAGAGGACTCGCCATCCTTTCACACCTCTGAAAACCCTACAAGACTGTCAGATTGGAACCTATTTAATCTGGACTCTACAAGTTTTGAGCCAACTGCGGCTAGCCTGGTTTATGCACCGAATAATCCTCTATTTTCCGATTACGCACATAAGCTCAGAACATTGTCGATTCCAAATAACGAAAAGGCTTATATTAAGGGAGAAGAACTCATCTATCCGGTTGGGACGATACTCAGCAAAACCTTTTACTATCCAACAAACTCGCAAGGAAGTTTTTTGCAAGAAGCGGATATGAATTTATCTTCTTTAGATTTGAAAATGAACCAGCTAGTCGAAACACGTTTATTGGTAAAGAGAGAAAAAGGCTGGGAAGCTTTGCCCTATGTTTGGAATGACGAACAAACAGAAGCTTTTCTACGAATTGCTGGAGCTAGTAAGCACATCGACCTTTCCGGGGAAAAACAGAGTACAGAATTTACTTATTTTGTCCCTAATCAAAATCAATGCTCTGCATGTCACGTAACTAAACATCCTGATGGTGAAATGCATCCATTAGGTGCGATAACGAGTCAATTAGCTGCGCAAGTTGGTAGTGCTGAGGATCAAGAAAACCAAATGGAACAGTTGGTCTCAAGAGGTTGGTTGAATGCGATCCCTCAAATTGAGCCAGCCTACTCCTGGCAAGACGATACCGCCAGCGCTGAGCAGCGCGCAACTTCTTATCTAAACATGCACTGCGGTCATTGTCACAACAAAGATGGTGCGGCAGATACCTCTGCGCTATTACTAGACGGTTCCCATGATTTTATGATTAACATGGGCGTTTGTAAGACTCCGGTTGCAGCGGGAGGAGGCGCTGGAAACAAGAAATATAGTATTGTTCCTGGCTCACCGGAAGAATCAATTTTGATATATCGTATGCTTTCAGATCAACCCGATGAAATGATGCCTGAATTGGGACGCTCCCTTGTTCACCACGAAGGAATTGAGATAATACGAGACTGGATCGCACAAATGCCTGGTTCGTGCCCATAAGCACCATAGAACTTCGGCAATACCCGATGTAGACTATGTAAAAAATTTGGAACTAAATTTGCCTCGTATAAGCCTTTCAGCCATTATCTGCTTGTCGCTCATCTGCTGCAAAGAGCAGTCTGATTCGCAACGAACTTATGTCTTATCTACAGGCACTACCGGAGGAACCTTTTACCCTGTCGGAGTTGCCTTATCAACCTTAGTTTCGGCGGCCGAAAATATTGATTTCTCGTTAACAGCAATAAGCTCCGCTGGATCGATGGAAAATATAAAACTTCTCCGAGATGATCAAGCTCAATTTGCTCTAATCCTTGGAATATTCGGAGCATGGGCCTATGACGGTTCTGGGCCGATAATTAATCCACAGACAAATTTAAGGTCAGTAAGCGCCATGTGGCCGAATGTTGAGCACTTTGTTTTAAAATCAGAATTAGTGACAAGCGGCACTATCCAAGATCTCAAGAATCTGGACGGAGAACGCTACTCGATAGGTATGCGAAATTCCGGAGCTGAGTTTACAGGATTCTACATTTTTGATGCTTTAGGTATCAATTGGTCGGAAAGACTCTCCGTGGCTTACATGGGTTATGGTCCCTCTGCCAATGCCTTGCAAGATGGAAATATTGTAGGCATGAATGTTCCCGCGGGACCTCCAGTCACAGCCATTACAAGGGCTTATGCGCTCCTTGGGGACGATATGACGATCCTTGATTTCACAGACGAGGAAATTAAGAGCCTAAACTATGAATTTCCATTATGGGAATCTTACGAGCTAGCACCAGAAACCTATCCCACTCAAGCAGAAACCATAAATACAGTAGCAAGCCCTAATATCCTTATTGTAAGAGAAGATGTACCAGAGACTATTGTTTACGACATGACCAAAATGCTTTGGGAAAATTTAGCTACCCTACAAGAAATACATCGCGCAACTAANTCCATGTCACTCGATACTGCNCTGTCAGGAGTATCCNTTCCCCTTCATCCTGGCGCACGTCGTTACTATGAAGAACAAGGCGTNGTAATACCTGAGTACTTGCATTCCAGATAACGCATTGGCTATAAGTTTTATGGAGAATGCTGTCGTAAAAGAGTATGCTCTGTTCATAAAATATGGCCCTACAGGTCTAAAGTTAGCTAATTTAAAAGGTGACAATTATGCATTATTCTTCAATGTCCAGGCGCCGTTTTCTGCAAACTACGGGCGCAGCAGCAGTTTGGTTGCCAACCTCCGTGAGAGGATACAGTGCAGGTGAAGTGCAGGCACTCTATGTCGATGGAGAAATGCAGCAAGACATTTCGAAGTGGGAACTCGATACACCCGCACTATGTGTGGATCTCGATGCTCTGGAAGCAAATATCGCCAAGATGCAAAACACAACTAGTTTAAATGGAATCGCAAGTAGACCTCACGCAAAAACTCATAAGACCCCTGTCATTGCACAAATGCAGCTAGATACTGGATCAGTCGGAATATGTGTCGCAAAAGTCAGTGAAGCAGAAACCATGTTTCAAAATGGTATAAACGAAATATTGATGACGACAACCAATGTGACAGCGACAAAAATTCGGAGAGCCATGAAGTTACGTGAGAAATGTCAGGGCTTCATCCAGGCAACCGATTCAGCCGACAACGCAAGGCTGTTATCAGAGGCTGCCACTTCGATGAGTATATCAGCAGATGTGGTTGTTGACGTTGACCCCGGAGGCAATCGCACTGGGGTTACACCAAGACAACCCGCTTTGGAGCTAGCTCAATTGGTAGACCAACTCCCCGGGTTGACCCTTCGCGGCCTGCTTTGTTACGACGGTGGCTCACAGCACGTTAAAGGCTTCGACCAAAGAAAAGCGCAAACTCTAGGCAGACTATACGAAGCTTCCGAGACATATGATTTATTCAACAGCAGTGGGCTAAGCACTGAAATTTTCAGTGGTGGTGGGACTGGAACTTATAACATTGATCATGAAACACGCGGCCTCACAGATATTCAGGTTGGTAGTTACGTGTTCATGGACGCTCAATACATTGATATCGGCGGCGAATCCAGTGATGAGATCTATTCTGATTTCCAACCAGCATTAACTATTTTAACCACTGTTCTAAATGATCAATATGAAGGGAGAGCTACTACGGACGCTGGAGCAAAGGCATGCACAATCAATAGACCGTGGTCTCGAATTAAAGGAGAATCCGGCATCTCTTATAGCTCTGGCTCAGATGAGTTTGGGACAATAAGGTATGAATCTAATGCCTCCAGAACCTATAAGGTAGGAGACACAGTTGAGTTAATCGTTTCACACTGCGACCCCGTTGTGAATCTATACAACCAAATGTACGCAATACGAGACGACAAGGTCGAGGCGGTTTGGCAAATTTCTGCTAGGGGGATGTCTGCCTAAGAACCTAAGAACAACTGTAACAAAGGTTTGTTAGAATCTTTGTGAAACTGAGCCTACAAAATTTTTCTTAAGATTAGAATAGCCTAGAGGAAACTAGCTTGATATTCGAAAACAACGACCCTAAAGTTGAAGTGCCCCAGAAAGACTTAACTTCTGTTGTATTACAGAGAGTCGATGAGCTTAAAGAAAAATCTGCACTTATAGATGGAGTATCTGGTCGAACTCTTTCTTATTATGAATTAAGGTCTCAAATTGATCATTTAGCCACCGGACTGCATCAGAGAAGTTTCAAAAAAGGAGATGTTTGTGCAGTTTTTTGCCCAAACCTACCGGAATACGCCACTATATTTCTGGGAGTAGCTGCGATAGGCGGAATCAATACCACAGTCAATTCTCTATATTCCATCAACGACCTGATACATCAATTCAACGATTCAAAAGCAAAGTTCTTGATCACCATACCAGAATTTATGGAGAGAGCGCTGCCGGCGGCAGAAAAATGCGGGATTGAAGAAATTTTCGTTCTAGGGGAAGCTAAAGGGGCTACCCCATTCAGCGAGCTGCTTGAAAATGATGGTGTGCCTCCCAAAGTTGTCATTGACCCAAAAAATGATTTAGTAGCACTTCCCTACTCCAGCGGCACTACCGGATTATCAAAAGGCGTCATGCTAACCCACGAAAATCTTGTATCTGATATGGTTTTAACAACTTCGATAAATACGCTCACTGATGACGATGTGTTAATAGGTGTGCTTCCTTTTTTTCATATTTATGGAATGGTACTAATTCTTAATTTAGCAATTTTCAAAGGGGTCACTTTAGTTACAATGCCGCGGTTTGACCTGGAACAATTCCTTCAGATTGTCCAGGAGTACAAAATAACTTGTTTAAATCTAGTGCCTCCTCTTGTGCTAGCTTTATCTAAGCATCCTCTCGTGGAAAAATATGACGTCTCGAGTATTCGGCTCATCAGTTCCGGAGCAGCTCCTTTAGGGCAAGAGCTCGAGCAGGCGTGTGCCAACCGATTGGATTGTCAAATTTATCAAGGTTACGGTCTGACAGAAGTTGCCGGAGCATCTCACGTAAACACAATCCCTGTTCCCTCCGACAAAGTGGGAGCCGTCGGTAAAGTGGTTCCAAATACCTATTCAAAAATCATTGATACAGAATCAGGAAAAGAGTTAGGTGTAAATGAAAGAGGTGAGGTTCTGATAAAAGGACCTCACGTAATGAAAGGGTATTTAAATAATGAGGAGGCAACGAATCATTGTATTGATGAGGAGGGTTGGTTTCATACCGGCGACATCGGCTATGCAGACAACGACGGTTATTTTTTCATTGTTGATCGAGTAAAAGAACTAATTAAATACAAAGCCTACCAAGTGGCTCCTGCCGAACTCGAAGCTATTCTTGTATCCCATGAGGCTATTGACGATGCAGCAGTCATACCGAGCCCTGACGAAGAAGCGGGTGAAATTCCCAAAGGATTCGTGGTACTCAATAAGGATATAAGCGCCGAAACTATAATGAATTTTGTGGCAGAACAAGTTGCTCCTCATAAAAAGATTAGGAAAATTGAAATTGTTGATGAAATTCCAAAGTCCGCATCTGGGAAAATACTCAGACGCGTACTTGTCGAGCAAGAAAGGTCGCAAATTGACCAATAAGCTGTTAAAAATTTCGGAAGGCAAAGCAAAAATTGTTTAAGTTGTAATGAAGGAAGAGAATAAAGCCTGGTGTGTGTTCTTTATATGGAACAGATGTTCTCTAACTTTATCTTACTTTATTAAAATACGCCCACCTGGAATGATTCCTAACTAGTTCACAAGCGAATCTAACAATGAATGTACTACTGACAGGCGCTTCAGGATTAATTGGAAGAGCAATCANGGAAAAACTTATAAGCGACGGTAACGCGGTCTACCGTCTGGTGAGAAATAAGCGGCAGGGTCCTTTTTTCTACATGCAGGAAAATGACGAGATTTTCTTAGATAATTCAATTCACTTGGATGCCGTTATCAATTTGGCAGGCATGAATATCTCTGATCGGCGTTGGAGTCGTAAAGTCAAGAATCAGATCATTACAAGCAGAGTCCAAACCACCTCNACCCTCTCNGCTGCGCTCGCTAATCTGCCAAAGAAACCAGACGTCTATTTATCAGCCTCTGCGATTGGATATTATGGTACCAACTCAAGTTCAACCCTTTCAGAATCTAGNCCTGCCGGAGGTGACTTTCTTGCGCAACTAGCGGTGGATTGGGAAAAAGCGACCGAGCCGGCACAAGCTGAGGGAATAAGGACATGCCACCTTCGATTTGGACTCGTNTTAACTCCAACCGGTGGAATGGTTAAAAACCTACTCTTGCCATTCCGCGCAGGGTGCGTTGGGCCCATTGGAAGCGGTCATCAAATGCTAAGCTGGGTTAGCTTGTCCGATGCAGTATTCATAATGAAGGAATTACTCGAGAATAGAGAATTTAATGGAGCAATTAATCTGGTTTCCGGCCACCCGGTCAGCAGTCGGCAGTTTGCGGCAGCACTAAGTGCTTCGATAAAGCGCCCAGCATTACCAAGAATTCCAGCTAGCATAGTACGAATAATGTTTGGTGAGATAGCTGATGCTGCTCTGCTAGCAGGCTCCAAAGTAACATCTAAAAGAATATCTGAGCTAGGTATTAAGTTACAACATAAAGGTTTACAAGAGTGTCTTAACGACATTATGTAAACCTTCAGCAAATCATAGAAGAAAATTGCATACCGTCATGATCAATGAAATCGCAAACACGAAAGTTGCTTCAACTAGAGAAGCATAAATACCATGTTCGGCGATTAAATTTGCTGCCAGTAAAAAAAAGAATATGGTTAGACTGATTAAAAAAATAAACGCGAGCGAATCATTTCCCACCGCTAGACTAACGATCCAGGCAAGCAACAAAGTAGCGAAGAATTGACTGATCAACGCATATATTGAAAAACCTTCATCCTCTGCTAACTTCAAGCCTACTCCATCGGCCCATTTCCTCCCAAAAAACGATGGTGAAAACCACAGCGAGGCTAACAGGTAGCTGATGATAGTGCTGGCACCAACCGCCAACCAATTTACGTTCGTAATTAGGGCATCCACTAGTTTGTTCCTCTGTTGACGATAGTTAATAAAGTTAAACGGCTTCGATCGAAATGTCTTAACAGTATACTAGTAGAATTTATTCGCTAATCTATGCATCGTTGTGGCATACACACTGAAAAAATCGTAATCTAACTAACCATATCGATATATTGAGGTGTGAAATGATCAATCGCAAGATGTCTGTGGCTTTCCTATTAGTTTTGCTCTTACCCATCAGAGCGGGCTTAGCGCAAAGCGCTGACTTAGAGAACCTAAAAGCTGAGGCTGTTTCTTCGATAGATTCACTAACCAAACTTAATCAGGAAATCATTGATAGTTTGTTTTCATTCGCGGAACTCGGCTTCCAAGAGTTTGAAACGCAAAGCTATCTGACAGAAATTCTAGAACAAAATGATTTTACGGTTGAATTAGGCGTTGCTGGCATACCCTCTGCCTGGTGGGCCAGTTGGGGAAGCGGTGAGCCAGTTATTGCACTAGGCTCCGACGTTGATGGAATCCCTCGAGCTTCCCAGATGCCGGGCGTCGCTTTCCGTCAACCAATTATTGAAGGAGCCCCAGGCCACGGAGAGGGACACAATTCGGGTCAAGCAGTCAATATAGTTGCCGCACTTGCGGTTAAAGAGATAATGGAGAGTAAAGGGATGCCCGGCACGATAGTTATATGGCCTGGAATTGCTGAGGAGTTGTTGGGAACGAAAGCATGGTACGCGAGAGATGGCCTTTTTGAGGGAGTCGACGCGGTTTTATTTACCCACGTATCCAACAACCTCACGGTTAGTTGGGGAAGAGCACGCGGGACCGGCTTAGTTTCCGTCGAGTATCTATTTGACGGAGTTGCCGCCCATGGCGCTGGTGACCCGTGGAAGGGGCGAAGCGCCCTCGACGCCGTAGAGTTGATGAACATTGGTTGGAATTATCGACGAGAGCATCTTCATCCTCTGCAACGCTCTCACTACGTAATCAGTAACGGCGGCGATCAGCCAAATGTCGTACCTTCTTCCGCGAGTGTTTGGTATTTCATTCGCGAAGTAAGCGCAGACGGCATACGCAATAACTTCTCTACGCTTCATCAGATCGCAGAAGGAGCTTCTTTAATGACAGACACCTCAATGTCACGAAGAATTGTTGGCGCTGCCTATCCACGTCATTTCAATCGGCCGATTGCTTTAGCAATGGATGAGAACATAAAAAACATCGGACTACCAAATTGGTCCGAGAACGATCAGCAATTCGCTAAAGCACTACAAACTCTTATGGGTGCCGAAGAGCCGGAGGGACTAGCTACCGAGTTGGCTGGAGTAACTCCAGATCTCGAACAACCAATTTCAGGCGGCTCAGATGATATTGGCGATATTTCTTGGAATGTGCCAACTGTCACTCTTAGGTACCCATCGAACGTTCGCGGATTACAAGGACACCACTGGTCAAGCGCAATGGCGATGGCAACCCCAATTGCTCATAAAGGCGCGATCACGGGAGCAAAGGTAATCGCAACTACAATGCTGGATTTGATATCAAGCGACACTCTTGTTGAAGAAGCACAAAACTATTTTAAGGACGTACAAACGGCGGATGAACAATATCGTCCTTTTATTGGCCCGAATGACCCACCTGCTATTGATAAAAATGAGGATATAATGGCCAAGTTCAAACCGATGTTAGAAGAGTTATACTACGACCCTGATCGGTATGAAACATATCTGGATCAACTCGGAATCGATTATCCGCAACTTATACCAACAGAAATTCGTCGTAACTAANCTGGAAGTTGCTGAGTGCTTTANTATGAGAGTGCCATTTTCATTTCTGCTATTATTACTGCTCGAAGGGACTATTTTTGGTCAAGAGTCGCAGCGAACCAAAGTGCTTGGAGAGTTAGATATTTTAGAGCGAGTAGAGGAAGTCAAGGAATATGAGGGAGAACTAAGAGAACTGAGGATCCTTGCTCCAACTCTTACTACCGAAGAAATTGACCGCGCCGTTTTAAATAGGCTTATGCAGGAAATTATCGATGATCCGCAGACCACACAAGACAGACTTGGAGTTTCAGCAGAAAANATNGATGATATTTTCGTCACAATCTCTAATGCTAAAAGTTTTATAAACAATGATGAATTCGCTAACGTAANAGCGATGTGTAAAGCATGGAATAATTCCGAATTGAATGGAGATCAGAGAATAAAAGAGGCAATTGAGGCGTATAAAACTAGAGATCAGTTTACAAAATCTTTCGTCGCAAAATACTATCGGTTAGTCCTATTTGATATCGAGTCGCTGCTGCATCCATCCGAAAAAATAAAGTTTGATGACTATATGGACGACCGTCGTAGACGCATGGCNTCATCAGGCGCAAGATCTTGGGGCTCTGTCGTTGAAAATGTAAAGAGTGGCCGTGATGCTATTAGCTTTCACTGCCGAAAGGATAGAGATAAGTGAGGAGCAAAATGAATAGCACCTGTTTTAAAGTCAGTATCGAAAATAACATTGCACACCTGGAACTCGATAGGCCTGAAAAACGAAACAGCATGATTCCAGAATTTTGGGATGAATTACCAAAAATCATTCATAAAATTGATGAAGAGGCACTGGCTCGGGTAATAGTTATCTCATCCACTGGCCCGCACTTTACNTCTGGAATCGATACCTCCGTTTTTGGAGGGTCNGAGGCAGTCTCTGATAAATCGGCACAGCAGAAAAAACTAAGTCGAGTAAAGGGGGCCAAACTCTACGACACAGTTAAGTACTTACAACAAACTTTTTCTTGCTTAGAAGAGTGTCGTGTTCCCGTTTTGGTTGCAATTCAAGGTGGGGCAATTGGCGGTGGAGTTGATCTTATTACCGCCTGCGATATGCGTTACATGACGGAAGATGCTTTTTTAAGCATTTTTGAAATTAATATTGGAATGACCGCTGATGTTGGCACATTCCCACGAATAGCTAAATTACTACCAGAGGGAATAGCCAAAGAACTTGCCTACACTGGGCGAAGGATGTCTGCTAAAGAGGCAAAATCACTAGGATTTGTAAACCAAATATTCCCTAATAAGGATTCAATGTTAAAGGGTGTGATGGAAATCGCGAGAGAAATCGCAAGTAAGGCACCTCTTGCGGTTTATGGAAGCAAAAGGATCATAAATTTCGCTAGAGACCATACCACGTCTGATACGCTTGATTACATAGGCATATGGAACGCAAGTATGCTGCAGCAAGACGAAATAATAGAGGCAATGAAAGCAAGAGAAGAAGAAAGAGATCCCGATTTCATAGATTTACCCAGCAAGAGAAAACAAATGAGTTCCGGTCTAACAGATCAATAAGCTATGATTCCAAGGAGTGGACATTTTATGCTCGCACTCTTACTCTACGATTATTAAATTACAAAAATAGAGATTCCTCATGACAACCCGATTTTTTCCCTTTGGACTACTAATAAGCATCGCGTCAGCATTCACTCTCTCCGCATCTGGAATCTACGCTCAGGATCAGGACTTAAGCACAGTAACAATAACACGCCTATTGAACGAACCTATTATTCGACCTGATTTAGACCCCAGCATTGGCGAGAATATTCAGGGACCGTCCTTAATACGAGTGCCAAATTGGGTCAAAGACCCTCTTGGAAGGTATTATTTATACTTCGCTGATCACAAAGGCTTGTATATCAGACTCGCATACGCTGATGAACTTACCGGACCATGGAAAATTCATGCCCCTGGTAGTTTACCTATTGAGCAGTCTTATTTTGCTCCAACTCCCCCCCCTATTAGCGATGAGCAGCTTGCAGAGTTAACTGCTGCACGCCAAGGGGTTTCTGGATTGGGCTCTCCTGTTTCACACGATCTAGCGCTTGAATTTACTATGCCTCACATTGCATCACCAGACGTACATGTGAACAATGAAACACAGAATATCATTATGTATTACCACGGACTCGAGGGCCCTGCTTTCCAGCACACACGAGTAGCGACCTCAAAGAACGGTATTGATTTTACTGCTCGCGAGGAGAATTTAGGCCGTAGTTATTTTCGAACATTTAAGTACAATGAAATGACATACGCTTTAGCTATGCCCGGTCAGTTTTATAGATCAGAAGACGGCTTTACAAAGTTCGAAGAAGGGCCACGCCTTTTTGTCCCAAACATGAGGCATTCGGCTGTTATCGTTCGCGATGATTATTTGTATGTTTTTTGGACTCGAGTGGGAGATGCCCCAGAGAGCATACTGCTGAGCACTATCGACCTGCGTTCAGATTGGATGAATTGGAGCGAGTCTGAGGAAGTCATGCTACTAAAACCAGAATTCGACTGGGAGGGTGCGAGCGCGCCCATTGAACCGTCTGTGCGAAGCACAGCGTATGGACAGGTTAATCAGTTACGTGACCCAGCACTCTACGTAGAAGACGACGAAGTCTATCTACTCTACGCGGTAGCTGGAGAGAGCGGAATAGCGCTGGCTCGCGTCAATTTTTAAGGCCTTACTTATGATTAAACCACTCGTTGGAATAATAGTCATCTTACTAATGAGTTCAGCACTTATTGTTGCTGGAAGTCAGGGAAGTGTGTATGTCCCCCGAGTGCCACTCTTTGCTATATGCGCAGGAATTGGTTTTATCATGCATTGGTTGGTATTCATTCCAAGTTATTATTTCCAAACTGAGCACTATTTTGATTTGACCGGTTCTCTCTCCTATATCAGCGCCGTTACCGTGGCAGTTCTAATGCATCCACTACTTGATCTACGAGGGCTTCTGATCGCGATATTAATCGCGATTTGGGCAATTAGATTAGGACGCTTCCTATTCTTGCGTGTAAAAAAAGCAGGTCATGATCGAAGATTTACAGAGCTAAAAACACGATTTTGGCGCTATTTATTCACGTGGACGCTTGGCGGTGCGTGGGTATTTATAACCATGGCAGCAGCTTTGGCTTCAATCACCTCAATGACTCAGCGTCCTCTTGGCATCTGGGTTGGTATTGGATTGCTGTTCTGGATAGTTGGATTTTCGATCGAGGTTATAGCTGACCGGCAAAAGACTGAATTTAGGAAAGACGCCTCTAATGCCGANCAGTTCATCACTACCGGACTATGGAAATACTCCCGGCATCCTAATTACTTTGGAGAAATCGTCCTCTGGCTGGGTATAGCCATCATTGCCTTCCCTACCCTCGTCGGTTGGCAATATGCCGCGCTAGTCTCGCCAATTTTCGTGACATTCTTGCTAATAAAAGTGAGTGGGGTCAAACTCCTTGAAGAGAGTGGGCAAAAACGCTGGGGCTCAGATCCAACCTATCAGAAATACATTGCTAACACCTCAGTNCTCCTCCCAATGCCGAACCGAAGTGAATTGAACTNAGANAAATATACCAAGAAATTCTCCTCATAAACTTAATAAGAAGAAAAGAGAGTCAATCATTATGCGAGCTCAACTCAGGTCAACCAAATTCTTTTTAACGACAGTTATTTTATCAAGCCTCGCGTCTATAGCAGATGCGCAGAATTCGGCAGATTTGCGAACTGCTTGTTCACTGCTCACTAATAATTCTTTTGAGTTAGNAGACACCACCATTTCTTCAGCGCACATTGTTGAAGCGAACAGCTTCAGACAACCAGGGCGTGATAGTAATTTAATAACTCCAGCTTTTTGCAGANTTGTTGGTGTGACCGACCCTGCAATTAACTTCGAAGTCTGGCTACCACTAAATAATTGGAACGGTAAATACAATGGAGTCGGGAATGGTGGAATGGCAGGTGTCATAAGCTACTCTGCACTTGCAAACGCTCTAACCAAAGGTTATGCCGCGGCTAGCACTGACACAGGACATGATCAAAGCGCTGGGCTCTTCGATGCCTCATGGGCATCAGGTCGCCAAGACCTAATTGAGGACTTTGGTCACAGAGCGCTGCACCTAACTACTATAAATGCGAAGGCAATCACAGAGGCATTTTACACAGAGCCTCCAAAGTATTCCTATTACACGGGCTGTTCCAAAGGAGGTCAAATGGGCCTCATGGAGGCGCAACGCTACCCTGAAGATTTCGATGGCATCGTTGCTGGAAATCCGGCTAATAATTGGACTCGGTTCTACGCCGGCGCACATCTTTGGTATTCATTAGCAATGTTGGAGGACCAAGAAGCTTGGATTCCAAGATCCAAGCTACCTGCTTTTGGAAACGCAGTAAACGCGGCTTGTGACGTACTTGATGGAATAGAGGATGGCATTTTACAGAATCCGCTCGCATGTAATTTTGACCCTTCTTCCATGCAGTGTCCGTTGGGCACAGATAACAGCTCCTGCTTAACACCAAAACAGGTTTCTGCTGTCGAGAAAATATGGGCTGGAGTGAAAACATCAGATGGCGAATTGATCTACCCGGGCCTAGTTCCCGGAGGCGAGGCTGATCCAGGAGGCTGGGGTCGCTGGGTGACCGGAGCTGAACCTTTTACTTCCCTGCACTGGTTGGGTGGGGAGGGCTTTTTCAGATGGTTTGTTTTTAATGATCCAGATTGGGACTTCACAAGTTTTGATTTTGACCAAGACCTAGAGTATGCCCTCGAGAAGGTAGGAAACGCGGTAGATTCAAACAATCCTGATTTAAGACGCTTGAGGGATAATGGCTCAAAACTAATTGTTTATCATGGGTGGAGTGATCCAGACATCTCTCCGGTTGCCTCAATCAACTATTACGAGAGTGTCGTTGAGATGATTGCGGATGATATGCGAGCGCCAGATTATGAAGCCGCGCTCGATAGAACGCAAAATTTCTTCCGATTGTTTATGGTCCCGGGAATGGGTCATTGTTCCGGAGGACCTGGCCCAGACCGATTTGATGCGCTCTCCGCACTGGAGAACTGGGTGGAAAATGGTATCGCACCGGATTCTCTCAAAGCTTCTAAAGTGGAGAATGGAGAAGTAACTCGTAGCAGACCTCTCTGCGTGTATCCAGAAGTCGCGACATACTCTGGACGAGGAAGCACCGACGAGGCTGAAAATTTCTATTGCGCCACGCCATCCATCTAGTCGCAATTAGATGTCGCAAGACGAGAAAATTTTGCTGATAGAAGCAATGCCCTTTTGGTAAAGAAGCCATTTTTACCATGATGAAGTAAGTGAATTTGCAATTCGCTTTAACTATCTTCAAAAGGTCAATTTGGGAAAATCACGAGGAACAGACGGATGTCTTGGCAAGAAGAAGTCAATGAAATTAAGCACCGAGAATCATTAGCCAAGAAATTGGGCGGAAAGGAGCGAATTCAGCGACAGCACGATAACAACCGATTAACAGTTCGAGAACGAATAGGTAAGTTAGTTGATAAAAATAGTTTCCATGAAATCGGTGCGTTAGCGGGAAAAGCCAATTACAGTGATGACCGCAAGCTAGAGAGTTTTATTCCTTCAAATTTTGTTCTTGGAACCGCTGATATAAACAGTCGGCGAGTAGTCATTGGGGGTGATGATTTTACTGTTCGTGGCGGCGCCGCTGACGCAAAAGTGGGTGATAAGTCGGGTTACGGAGAACGATATGCACTCGAAATGCGACTGCCTTTGATCCGTTTGGTAGACGGCAGTGGCGGCGGCGGCAGCGTCAAAACCCTCGAAATGGCCGGTCACTCCTATGTGCCCGCGCTGAAAGGACTCGAAACCACTATGCAGTTGCTGGGTGTCGTTCCCGTAGTATGCGCATGCATGGGTTCCGTAGCAGGTTTAGGCGCAGTTCGAGTTACGATTTCTCACTTCTCTTTGATGATAAAAGGATCTAGTCAATTATTTGTAGCGGGACCTCCCGTGGTTGAGAGAGGATTTGGAAGA
>PAWK01000047.1 GCA_002714195.1 Gammaproteobacteria bacterium
GAAGTTACCTTTAAATGACGCCTGACTCTCCGAATTCAAAAAAACTTCCGAAACACATAGCCTTGATCATGGATGGTAATAATCGCTGGGCTAAGAAAAACGGTTTTCCNGCGAGATTGGGGCATCGNAACGGCGCTGANGTTGCAAGGTCNGTNATAGATGCTTGTGTACGCAGAGCTATATCCTATGTAACCCTTTTTGCCTTCAGNAGCGAAAATTGGGTTAGGCCCANTGGCGAGATAAAAAGTCTCATGGCATTATTCTTAACNGTTTTGAAGAGAAGAGAAATACATCAACTTCACAATAATAATGTTAGATTGTTGTTTATAGGGAAAAGANACAGCTTTTCCGAAAAAATCCAAGTCGGGATGAAGCGAGCAGAAAATCTCACTAAGAATAATACTGGAACCACAGTCATTGTTGCAGCTGACTACGGTGGTCGCTGGGACGTAGTTAACGCTACAAAAGAACTTGCTANAAAAATTCGTTTAAACGAGATAAATATAGATGAANTTGACGNAGAGCTGCTTAACAGTTTTACTAGTTTAAATGGTTTCCCAGATCCAGATTTATGTATTAGAACAGGAGGAGAGAGACGGTTGAGTAATTTTCTTTTGTGGCAATTTGCTTATACTGAATTTTACTTTACTAATTGTCTTTGGCCTGATTTTGACGAATCTGAATTACAGCTAGCCTTAGATGATTACGGGCAAAGGCAGAGACGCTACGGTGGTCAGAACAAATCATTTCGAGTAGATAGTTAAAGTGTTATTGGAACGTATAAAGACCGCATTGATCCTTGCTGCTGGGTTTATTATTATTAGCACTCAGTCATCAATACTAATTTTTAATCTCTTAATCTCTGGGTCTATGATTTTTGTCGCATGGGAGTGGTGCTCCCTTGTCGGTTTTTTCAATAGATCATCTAAGATTATTTTTGCGAGTGGCTTTATTGCCATCGTTATCTTTTTGTATCTGAAACTTGGACTAGCGCCAGAAAGTACACAAATAAACGAGGAACTTTCGTTAGCTATCCTTTCCTCAGGTGTATTTTTTTGGATAATTTCGACTTTTTTTCTGTATCATTATCCTAAGTATACAAATTCATGGAATGGAAGATTTAAATTATCAATTGTAGGACTGCTAACGATTATTCCAGCATGGAATGGAATGATAATACTAAAGATCCTCAACCCCAACGGATACCTACTTTTACTGATCGTAATTTTGGTTGCAGCAACAGATGTTGGGGCTTATTTCATGGGTAAGAGTTTTGGGCGTAGAAAGCTTGCTGAGGAATTGAGTCCTAACAAAACATGGGAGGGGGTTTTGGGAGGGTCTGCAGCATGTATACTTGCGACGATTCTACTTATGCCATTGGCTAATGTTCTTATTCCCGAAGCTGACGGAATAAGCTCGCTATCAAGTTTGCTTTTAGTCTTATCCATTATCTTTTTTTCCATCATAGGTGATTTGTTGGAAAGTATGCTTAAACGAAATCAAGGAATTAAAGATAGTGGAGATTTACTTCCTGGTCACGGAGGAATATTGGATCGAATTGACGGACTTCTGGCTGCAGTGCCTTGCTTTACACTAATTTTATTTATGATCACTAGATAAGTATCAATTATGATTAAACAGTCAGTTACGATTCTAGGATCTACTGGTTCCGTGGGTCGGAGTAGTTTAGATTTAATGAGGTCAACTAAACGGTTCGAGCTTTTCGCTATCACCGCAAATAAAAATATTCATCTTTTGATGAAGCAGTGTGAGGAATTTAATCCTAGTGTAGCTGTTGTCGCTGACGAAAGTCTCGCGGATTCGTGCTACAAACTTCTCAGGGAGTCGGATTGTGACACAGAATTAAAAGCCGGTCGGACTGCTTTAGAAGAAGTTGCCGCTGATGCGCAGGCAACTGTTGTAGTTGCTGCTATTGTTGGTTCTTCGGGTCTAGACTCTACAATGGCTGCAGCTAAAAGCGGTAAAAGGGTGTTGTTAGCTAATAAAGAAGCATTGGTTATGTCTGGAGAGCTTTTTATGCAAGAAGCTCTCAAGTCAGGTTCTACGATTGTTCCCATCGATAGTGAGCATAGCGGTATTTTTCAATGTTTGTCTCGTGGTATTCCAGGATCAAGTCCGACTCAGTTCGAAGATCTAGATAAATTAGTATTAACAGCGTCAGGTGGCCCATTTCTGAATTTACCTATTAAAGATTTTAAAAGTGTTACCCCGGAAATGGCGTGTGCGCACCCAACATGGAAAATGGGTAAAAAAATCTCTGTTGACTCCGCCTCCATGATGAATAAAGGATTAGAACTCATTGAAGCCCATTACTTGTTTGGAGTAGATACAAGGAAATTAGATGCAATTACTCATCCGCAAAGTATTGTCCATGCACTCGTTCATTTTCGCGATGGCTCAGTGATTGCGCAGTTGGCTAATCCTGACATGAAAATACCGATTGCATATGGTTTATCATACCCTCGACGAATCGAAACGGACGTGCAGAGGTTGAATTTAAGTGAGCTAGCAGATTTACAGTTTTTTGAATTAGACGAAAATCGATTTCCGTGTTTAAGGCTGGGGCGCTCAGCGGTTGAGGAGGGAGGTGCGAGCCCGATTTTGTTAAATGCAGCTAATGAAATAGCCGTAGAGGCTTTTTTAGTAGGTAAGATCGGTTTTACAAAAATCCCCGAGATTATTGAGGAAGTAATGACGAAAATACCTTGTGAATCGCCTTCAACTATAGCTATTATTCACGAGCTCGATTTACGCGCAAGACAATTGTCTAACCAGTTGATTAATAAAGGGAGCTAGCTCATATTCCTAAATATTGGGCGATATATTTGTAATGGCATCAGTTTTTCAAATAGTTCTAAGTCTAGTGGCATTAATTGTTACTCTGGGAATTCTAGTTACGATTCACGAATTCGGTCATTATTGGGTGGCCCGCCGTTGCAAGGTTAAGGTACTTCGTTTTTCTATAGGTTTTGGTCGTGCCATCAAATCATGGAAAGGAAAGGATGGAGTTGAATTCGTAATTGCGCCAATTCCGCTGGGCGGGTATGTGAAAATGCTAGGTCAGGAAGACACAAGGATAGCGCAAGCAGATGATGTGCCAGCTGAAGAAAAACATGCTTCTTTCGCTTCCAAATCGCCGTCACAGAGAGCATTGATTGCCGTTGCCGGACCTGCTGCAAACTTTCTATTAGCCATCTTGGTATTTTGGGTTTTGAATCTTGCTTACGGAAAAAGCGGTATCGCTCCTGTAGTAGCGGAGCTGGAGGATGGATCTGCCGCATTTATGGCTGGTCTTAGGGAAGGCGATGAAATCCTCTCAGTTGATGGCAAGAGCACTTCGACTTGGCAGCAGGTTAATATGCGGATGTTATCGCGTTTAGGTGAGACAGGCGATTTGCTTTTAACAGTCAGTCGACGGCCCGCGAAAGAGGCCTTAAATCTAAATTTACCGATTAGTTCATGGATGTCATACGACACTGAGCCNGATCCNCTCTCAGAGCTTGGAATCTCTAGTCTGAAAATACCNCCGATTATTGGTGGCGTGATTGAGGGTGGGGCCGCAGATGTAGGGGGTTTGCTTNCAGGNGATACTGTNTTAAGGGTCGACGGTCTAGAAATTAAGAGCTGGACCCATTGGGTTCGAGAGATTAGGTCTAGTCCGGAACTAGAAATCGAAGTAATTGTCCAAAGGGATGGTGATGAGCGGTTGCTGCGGTTACTACCTAAAGCTAATGCAGAAGCAGGGGGCGGAGTCTATGGAACTATAGGTGCGTTTGCGGAAGAATCAAGCCTAGCTCAGCTTGTCCCGGCAGAAATGCAGAGAAAAATAGAGTTTGGCCCAGTATCTGCGATTTTTCCAGCGCTTGAAGAAACATGGGATAAATCCCTTTTTGTGTTAAGTGCGATCAAGAAAATGATTGTTGGTCTAATTTCCGTCAAGAATATCAACGGCCCTATAACGATTGCGCAAGTGGCTGGGGAGACAGCGGCTTACGGCTTAGAGGTTTATTTAGGATTTCTGGCACTATTAAGTATTAGTCTGGGCGTTTTGAACCTTTTGCCAATCCCTGTTCTGGATGGGGGGCAAATATTGTTTTGCTTCATAGAGCTAATTATTAGGCGTCCAGTGCCAGAGAAGGTTCAGGCATGGAGTTTACAGTTAGGGCTGTTAATTATTTCAAGCATTATGGTTCTCGCAATTTACAACGATTTTAGTCGGTTCCTTTAGCAGTGACCCACGTCAATTCAGAGCTACATAACAGAAGTTAAATTTGAGTCAGTATTACAAATGAGAAAACTAATCTTTTGTTTGCTTGTGATGGTAGGTGCTCCTAGTTTACTAAAAGCACAAACCTTCACAATCGCGGATATAATTGTTGATGGTTATCAAAGGATCTCGCCAGGGATCATCTATAATCTCCTGCCGGTTGGGATCGGAGATACGGTGACTGCTTCTACTCCGGCGCAGATAATTCGTGAGCTTGTTCAATCCGAATATTTCGACGAAATTGAGGTCTCAAGGGAGGGGGATATCCTTGTAATAACTGTATTGGAGCGTCCTTCCGTTGCAGAAATAAATATTGATGGAAACGACATTCTGGAGACAGAAGATATTATAGAGAACATGGCAACAGCAGACATAGCTGAAGGGCAGATATTTACGAGAGCTGCGCTGGAAGCGATTCAGCAAGGCATTCAAGAAGTTTACTCGTCCAGAGGTCGCTATGGGGCGTCGGTAGAGATAGACGTAGAGGAATTGCCCAGAAACAGAGTTGCGATCAGTTTAGAGATAGATGAAGGCGAGGAATCTCGTATCCGGAACATAAATATCGTTGGAAATGAAACATTTCAAGAAGAGGAGCTTCTCGATTTATTTGAGTTAGGAACGAAGCCTTGGTATCTATTTCTAAGTCGAAAAGATCGTTATTCTAGGGAACAATTCTCAGGCGACTTGGAGAGACTAGAGTCCTTCTATCTGGATAACGGTTTTGTTGAATTTAGCATCGATTCGACCCCGATCTCTATTACTCCAAATAGAGAAGAGGTATATATCACTATTAATATCACAGAGGGTGATTTGTTCACAATATCGAATGTCGACCTGGCAGGAGATCTTGTTGACGCTGAAAATTTATTAAGGGCTGCTATCTTCGTTCAACCAGGGCAGATATATTCACAAGCATTAGTTACTGGAACCGAAGAGATCATGGTTCAATTTCTCGGGAATTTAGGTTATGCCTTCGCAGAAGCAACTGGAGTGCCCGAGGTCAATGAGGGTGAAGAAACTGTTGAGGTAACCTTCTTTATAGAACCAGGCAGTCGCACTTATGTCAACAGAATCAGCTTTGCGGGAAATACTTCCACGGCAGATGATGTAATGAGAAGAGAGATGCGTCAGCTGGAGAGTGCGCCGGCATCTAGTCTCGCGATTGAGCAGTCTAAGGTAAGGCTGGAGAGGCTTGGCTTTTTTGAAACAGTAGAGGTTGAAACTGAGGAGATTCCCGGAACTGATGACCAGGTAGACGTAAATTATGATGTTGTTGAGCAGAATTTCGGTAATATAAGTTTCTCTGTCGGAACGGGAGGGGGTGGGAACTTTTTTATTAGCTCAAATTTGCAAGCCGCTAATTTCTTAGGAACCGGTCAAACAATTGGAGTTGGAGTAAATAGAAGCCGTTTCATGAAGGGTCTCAATTTCCAATTCTTGAATCCGTATTTTACTCCAGATGGTGTCAGTCGAGGGTTTAATCTATTTTTGCAGGAAATTGATTCGCCTTTTAACGTATCAAGTTTTAACACAACTTCATGGGGAGGTTCTCTAAGCTTTAGCTATCCATTAAGTGAAATTCAGGTGTTAGGATTTGACTTAGGTCTCACTCACACAGAGTTAAGTTCCGGATATGGATCTGTTCAGGAAATTGAGTCAAGTCCAAAATTGATTGATGGTATTAGTAACTATGTGATTCAACCATTAAATTCTAATCCATTTGACGGGCCAGTAAGGGATTCAGTTCTTGGGAATGTATCGAGCCTATCAGATTTACAGCTACAAAAACCAGAAGATCTTGGCTTTGTCGACCGCTTTGGAGACGAATTCAATAATTTCACGATTACGGGTAACTGGTTTAGGAACACTCTCAATAGGGGGCAGTTGGCGACAGATGGCTCTCTCCATCAACTTAATCTCGAGGTTGCGATTCCGGGAAGTGATCTTCAGTATGCCCGGTTGAACTATACCACTCAGATGTTTTGGCCTCTCACCGAAAGCAGGAATTGGGTGGTAGCTTTTAGCGCAAANATCGGTTACGGAATTGGTTATGGTGAATCNAAGGAGCTTCCGTTCTTTAATAACTTTTTTGCCGGTGGTTTAATTCGAGGTGGCGGCTCACTTCGGGGCTATGAGGAGAATAGCCTTGGGCCTTCCAGTACCGCTGGAGCCCGCTATTTAACTGAAGCTGGCGTTAGTTTGGCTCGCGACGAAAGTGGGAATATAATCAGAAACCAAGATGGAACTGCTCAAATTAACAACGAATATGGCTATCAAACNCAAACTTTGGTTGATTCTAGTGGCCTGCCAATATTGGATGCTAACGGTAATGAGCAAGCCCAGCTCGCAGTACAAAATTTTTACTTGGATCGCGATTATGACTCTTTTGGTGGTAATATACTCACGACTGCGTCATTGGAGCTTTTGTTCCCTTTGCCTTTCGTTCCAAATGCTAACCAGGTAAGATCGGCGTTTTTCATAGATGCGGGTAACGTATTCTCGACGAGNTGNACAAAAAGGCAGACTTTACTGAAAAATTGTTCGGACTTTGATTTGGGAGAGCTGAGNTATGCTGCAGGGTTGAGTTTTACGTACTTATCTCCTTTTGGGCCTCTAACCTTTTATGTGGCTGCGCCTTTTGGTGATGGGCCAGGAGATGATACNAAGACTTTTGATTTCACTGTCGGCGCGTTTTAGTTGAGGAGTGCTGATTTTTGNGGTTANGTTTTTCTGATAAGCGGGCTACGACATCTTTCTAAACAGTAACGGAGAAATATTGTGAGAGTTCTGAAGGGTTTTATTTTTATTCTGGGTTTTTCTGTGATCGCACAAAACGCGAGNGCTCAAGACACTAAGATCGGTATACTTAACGCGATACAAGCGCTATTTAATTCCGACTCTGCTCGGATNGTTCAGCAGGAGCTTGAACAGGAGTTTGCTCAAGATGAGCANAGGGCAAATGAACTAACNGAAGAGTTGACGGCCTTGCAAGAGCAATATCAACAGAATGAAGCGGTTATGTCAGAAGAAGAAGTCAGGAGAATGAATTCGGACGCCCAAGATCTTCAAGTTCAATTACAGCTAATACAGGAAAGAGTCCAGACAGCACTCCAGGAAAAGAANCAAGAGTTTGTACAAAGTATGCAGGAAGAGTTAACTCAGGCCGTAATGGATGTCGTAGCAGAAGGAGGGTTTGATTTGATCTTAAATACGGAGTCNGCTCCGTACTTTGCGCCAGTGTTAGATATTACAGCCCGGGTTACCGCAAAACTGAACCAAAACTCTCAAGCTAGAGCTGACTCCGATCAATAATANAATTCCCAGGAAAGTGTCAGGTGACACAAAATANGATATACAGTCTTGGTGAAATAGCTTCAACNTTAGGGTTAGANTTAGTNGGCGATGGNNTATGTAAGATAAACAGTATTGGAAGTTTAGAGAATGCAGCTTCNGGCNAGATAAGTTTTCTTAGTAATCGCTCCTATATAAGCCAATTAAGNAAAACTCAGGCNTCTGCCGTAATTTTAGAAAGTAAATTTGCGAATGCATGTACAACTAATGCGCTGATATCTGATAATCCATATGTAAGTTTTGCTCAAGTAACAGCTCTATTTAAACCAACCTTGAGTTGTTCCTCAGGGATTCATGAGAGCGCGGTTGTTAGCCAGTCAGCCATTATTGATAGTTCGGTTTCAATTGGACCGAATGTGGTTGTAGAAGCGAATGTTAGAATTGCTTCTGGCTCTGTTGTTGGGCCTAATTGTTACCTCGGTGAGGGTGCGCTCATCGGCGAAGGGTGTCATCTTCAAAACAATGTTTCACTTTACCATCGAGTTAAACTTGGTAACTCCGTAATGATTCACGCAGGGTCAGTGATCGGTGCCGATGGATTTGGTTTTGCCTCAGATGGTTCCAAGCAAGTAAAAATTCATCAGTTAGGAAGCGTATTGATAGGAAATCATGTAGAAATAGGAGCGTGCACTACAATTGATAGAGGAACTATTGAAGATACAGTGATCGGAGATGGAGTTAAGATAGATAATCAAGTGCAGATTGGCCACAATTGCAGGATTGGTGATCATTCGGTAATTTGNGGATGCACTGGTATAGCGGGCAGCGTTGTTATTGGGAAATANTGTGTGATGGGTGGCGGCTCTGGAGTTGTGGGCCATATAAGCATTACAGACAAGGTTCATGTAAGCGCAATGTCTTTGGTTAGTGAGTCTATTTTAGAGCCTGGAATTTATTCATCAGGAACTTGGCATATGAAAACTTCAGATTGGAAACGCAGTAACGTAAGGTTTAAGCAATTAGACCATATTCACAAAAGGGTGCGAGAACTAGAGAAAAAAAATACGACGTAATGGTTGTTAGTGTCCACTATGCGCACATTTAATTGAATTAGCGAGCTTGATTATGTTGATGGATGTCGAGGAAATAAAAGAATACTTACCCCAGCGTTANCCCTTTCTACTTGTAGATAGAATTATAGAAATGAANTTGGGTAAATCTATAGTAGGTCTGAAAAATGTTACTGCCAATGAGCCATTTTTCGTAGGTCACTTTCCAGGGCAACCCATTATGCCAGGGGTTTTGATTATTGAGGCTTTAGCTCAAGTAGCTGGAGTTTTGGGCTTCAAGAGTCAAGAAAAAAAGCCCAAGGATGGATACCTTTATTATTTCGTTGGGGCGGACGAAATCCGATTAAGAAGACCCGTGATCCCTGGCGATCAATTAATTTTAAAAGCTAATGTTATAACAAATCGAAGAGGCATATATAAGTTTTCTGCGGAGGCNTCAGTGGAGAACGAACTAGTTGGAGNAATGCATATTCTATGCGCTGAAAGGAAGATAGATGTCGAATGAGCTAATTGATGAGCGCTCGCAAATACATGTAACAGCTGAAATTGGCTCAAATGTTCGCATTGGACCTTGGTGTTCGATTGGTAAGAATGTGACTATAGATGAAGGATCAATTTTAGAGTCTCATATTGTAATNCGTTCGAATACAAAAATAGGTAAAAACAATCGAATTTTTCAATTTAGCTCCATTGGCGAGGACCCGGCAGATAAAAAGTTTCAGGGTGAGGAGACCTGGTTGGAAATAGGTGANAATAATATTTTTCGAGAAGGAGTAACCGCGCACAGAGGCACGGGTTCTGGGGGCGGAGTTACAAAGATAGGGTGTGATAATCTTTTGATGCCATATGTGCATATAGCGCACGATTGCAAGGTTGGGAATAATACTGTTTTTGCTAACAATGTTGGCATTTCTGGACACGTAGAAGTCGGCGACTGGGCGATTTTAGGAGGCTATGCTGGAGTAAATCAATTCTTAAAGGTGGGAGCTCACGCCATGGTGGGTGGCATGACTCATATTACCAACGATATACCTGCGTTTATGATTGTAAGTGGCCGGCCGGCATCAGTGCGCTCAATCAATGCTATCGGACTTGAACGTAGAGGGTTCGATAAAGACACAATTGGAGATCTGCGAGAAGCGTTTAAAATCATCTATAGGAGAAAATATAGTTTACAGGAAGCTATTGATCAATTGAAAGCGATGAGAGAGGGTTGCGANGCTCTTCAATTGCTGATTGACTCTTTAGAATCTTCTGAAAAAGGTATTCACCGATAGATAACTAAATTATTTAACTGTCATAACAAAAATGAATGGTTCACATAAATTTGGCATAGTTGCGGGCGAGAAATCAGGAGATATTCTCGGTGCTTCACTGATGTCAGCAATGATGAATTACTTTCCGGATGCCGAATTTTTTGGTGTTGGTGGTTCCGATATGATTTCGCTAGGCTGCGATTCTCTGTGTCCAATAGAGCGCTTATCTGTCATGGGCTTCATTGAGCCTCTTAGNAGACTACCTGAGTTACTGTCTTTAAAAAAAAAGCTACAAACAAAGTTTCTACAAGAACGGNTTAGTGCATTTATAGGTATCGATTCTCCGGACTTTAATCTTAGGCTTGCAAAGAATCTCCGAGAGAAAGGTTTAAAAACAGTTCATTTCGTAAGTCCGAGCGTCTGGGCTTATAGGCCGGGGCGAGTTCTTGGGATAAAAGAGTCAATCGATTTAATGTTAACGCTCTTTCCTTTCGAAGAAGATATTTACAAGAAATACCATATTCAGGCGGAGTGCGTTGGTCATCCGTTAGCAGATCAATTGTCTATGGAGAATCGAGGTCTTAATGATCGTAAAAACTTAAATATCTCTGAAAATGAAACAGTTATAGCTTTGATGCCAGGAAGCAGAGTTGATGAGATTAATCGCTTAGCTCCTATATTTTTCGAGACGGCTATCGAATCCTTACAAAGGTATCCGCATTTAAAATTCTTAATACCATTCAGCAATTCCGAAACTGAATTACTTATTAAATCTGTTATGGGGCGAATGCACATCCTTGAAGGGGATCAATTCAGAGTAATTGATGATTCACACGAAGCACTTGGGGCTTCAGATTTTGTTTTTGCTGCTTCCGGCACAGCTACGCTTGAAGCCTTGTTTTTGAGAAAACCAATGGTTATTTGCTATAAGTTAGCGTCAATTTCATATTTCATAGGATCGAGGATGCTCAAAATACCTTACGTTGGCTTACCAAATTTACTAGCCAAAGATCGGATAGTGCCAGAGTATTTACAGAACGCAGTAACGCGAGATGCGTTATTAGCGGAGCTAGATAAATTTATGGCGGATGCGAGCTCCTTTTCAAACGTGTTAATCAAATTCGAGCAAATTCATAAAGAATTGCAGGGCGGAGCTTCAGAGAAAGCTGCTTGTGCGATTCATAAGTTAGTTCTCGAAATTTGATCAAAAAGGGGATATGACGTTAAAGACCTAGGAGATTGTCATGCTAACGGCGGGTGTTGATGAGGTCGGCAGAGGAAGTTTGGCGGGGGATGTCTTTGCTGCTGCTGTAATACTTGATCCAAAAAAAGTCATTCATGGATTAAAAGATTCGAAAAAGTTGTCAGAAAGGCATCGAGCAGAGTTAGATCAAGAAATCAAAAATAGTGCTTTGTCATTCGCCATTGCAAAAGCTAGCGTAAAAGAGATAGATTCTATCAATATTCTTCAAGCAAGCTTGTTAGCTATGGCTAGGGCAGTTCATAACCTGAATGTTGGGCCTAGTCTTGTACTGGTTGATGGAAACCATTTGCCCGCGTGGGATTATTCATCTAAATCGATTATTAAAGGCGATACAAAAATACCGGAGATTGCAGCTGCTTCAATCATCGCAAAAGTAAGTAGAGATGCTGAAATGGTGCAAATGGATCCAATTTATCCAGAATACGGCTTTTTCAGAAACAAGGGATACCCCACAAAATTGCACTTAGAAGCTTTAAATAAATTCGGTCCATGCGCGATACATAGGCGCTCTTTTGCACCGATTTCTGAGTTATTGAGGTGATTTCAAATGAAGAAAGTTTGACTAAAGTTCTGTATATTTGGGCTAAAACATTTCTACGCAACAATAGTCGCTATAATAATATATAAGGTCAAATGGTTAATAAATCTCTAAGTCAAAATTTTTTCCATCTTCGTTTACACACCGAATTTTCGATTAATGATGGGCTCGTGACTATATCCCCTCTGATTGAAAGGCTTAAAAGTCTCGATATGCCCGCCGTTGCGATTACCGATTTCTCTAACTTTTTTGCTTTAATTAAATTCTACAGTGCGGCGGTTAAGGCTGGTATTAAGCCTATTTGTGGTTGCGATGTTTTGGTAGAGAATAGTAGTGGAGTTCGCTCAAGGATGGTTTTGTTAGCAGCAAACAATGTGGGTTACCTAAACTTAACAACATTGATATCAGCGATTTATACCGAAGTAGATCCAAGACAAGACATCGTGATATCTCAAAAAAAATTACAAAACCATACTAAAGGATTGATTGCATTATCAGGGGCGCAGCAAAGTGACATTGGAATTGCTCTAATGGAAGGCAACTTCGGTCAAGCAAAAAAATATCTCGATCTTTGGGAAACTTTATTTCCTAAGTCTTTTTACCTTGAAATACAACGACTAGGAAAGGCTGATGAAGAGCGTTACATAGCGTCTTTGATCCAGCTTGCTGTCGACTCCGAAACTCCCATTGTTGCGACTAATGATGTACGGTTTTTATCTCAGGACGATTTTGAGGCGCACGAGGTTAGAGTTTGTATAAATGAGCGACGGACCTTAGATGACCCACGTAGGAGTCGTAACTATACTGACCAACAATATTTGAAAAGTTCGCAACAAATGTGTGAACTGTTTTTTGACGTGCCTGCGGCCTTGGCCAACACGGCTGAAATAGTAAAACGTTGCAACTTGGAACTCAATTTAGGGGTCCCTCATTTACCTAAGTACCCTGTCCCTGAGGGGGAAACACTCGAAAATTATCTTTCAGAATTGAGTCAGAGTGGTTTAAAAAGAAGATTTGAACTCTTATTTGATAAGGAGTCTGATGTTGAAAATTTGAAGGAGTGTTATTGGGCGCGATTAAAGCAAGAAATAGAAATAATTAACCGCATGGGGTTTGCGGGGTATTTTCTTATAGTTATGGAATTCATTCAGTGGGCTAAGTCTTCTGGGATTCCGGTTGGACCGGGAAGGGGTTCTGGTGCTGGTTCTCTTGTGGCTTATGCTCTAGAAATTACTGATCTTGATCCTTTGAAGTATGACCTGCTGTTTGAGCGATTTTTGAATCCGGAGCGAGTTTCGATGCCGGACTTTGATATTGATTTTTGTATGGATGGAAGAGATCGAGTCATTAATCATGTTGCGGAGCTATATGGAAAAGAGGCAGTTTCGCAGATCGTAACCTTTGGAACCATGGCTGCAAAAGCAGTAGTGCGGGATGTCGCTCGTGTGCAAGGGAAACCCTATGCTTTGGCCGACAAGCTATCAAAGTTGATACCATTTGAGCCAGGCATGACATTGTCAAAGGCATTCTCTCAAGAAAAATCATTGGTTGCCTTCGTTGATAGTGATGAGGATGCTCAGGAAATAATCGAGATGGCACGCAAGCTCGAAGGAATTACACGAAATGTTGGTAAGCATGCGGGAGGCGTCGTCATAGCGCCAACTAAACTCACAGACTTCACGCCATTATATAGTGAGGATTCTGGGCAGGGATTAGTAACTCAATTTGATAAGAATGATGTTGAAACGGCTGGNTTAGTTAAGTTTGATTTTCTTGGCTTGCGCACTCTTACCATAATAGATTGGGCGGTTAAAATGATNAATCAGCAAAGAGGACAGGAACAGAATCCGATAGATATAAATTCCTTACCTTTAGATGATGAGTCGGTTTATGAATTATTGCAATCTGGTAAAACAACNGCAATTTTTCAGTTAGAGTCATTTGGAATGAAAGAGTTGATAAAGCGCCTNGCGCCCAGTTGTTTCGAGGACATTATTGCTTTAGTAGCATTGTTTCGACCCGGGCCACTGCGTTCAGGTATGGATAAAGAGTTTATAGATAGAAAGCACGGTCGAGCCAGGGTCGAGTACTTGCACCCGGATTTAGAGCCTGTTCTTTCNGATACGTATGGTGTGATCTTGTATCAAGAACAAGTTATGCAGATTGCTCAGGTCTTAGCTAATTATACTCTTGGTGGCGCAGATATTCTCCGTAAAGCGATGGGAAAAAAAGACGAGAAAGAAATGGCAAGACAGCGCCTAAATTTTATTCAAGGCGCAGCGCATAATGGAGTTCANGAAAATTTATCCGGTTCAATTTTCAATTTAATGGAGACTTTTGCCGAGTATGGTTTTAATAAATCGCATTCAGCAGCTTATGCATTGGTGTCATACCAAACTGCTTGGTTAAAAACTCATTTTCCTGCTCATTTTATGGCAGCGGTCTTGTCTGCCGATATGCAAAATACCGACAAAATCGTGACCTTGATTGACGAGTGTCGATCTATGAAGTTATCAATAATTCCTCCGGATGTGAATATAGGCCAGTTCAACTTCACAGTGAATACTGCTAATGAAATTGTTTATGGGTTAGGTGCAATTAAGGGTCTTGGAGAGGGACCTGTNCAGAANATAACTGAAGCTCGCAACACTGGTAATTTTCAAAATTTGTTGGATTTATGCCAAAGAGTGGATTCGAGAACTGTCAACAAGCGAACTATGGAGGCTTTAATAAGGTCAGGAGCCTTAGATAATTTGATTGACGGTGGAATTGATGAATCTCGTGCAAGTTTATCTTCCATGTTGTCAAGTGCTATGCAAGCAGCGAGTCAAAGAAATGAAAATCTTGCTAGCGGCGCGAGAGATTTATTTGGAGAGATACAGGAATCAGAAATTGGCAATGAGGTGAATATTGCGGAACCCGAGTTACAGCTATGGACGGAAAAAGAGAGATTGTCTTTCGAAAAGGATACTTTGGGACTATATTTTTCAGGGCACCCAATAGATGAATGCTTAGGGGAGTTGTCTAAGATCACGAAAAGTAGGTTGGTAGATTTGAGGCCAGAGAGGGGTCAACAATTAATCGCAGGGTTATTGCATGGCTTTAGAACTATTCGAAGCAGCAAATCTGGAGAGACTATTGCCTTTCTCACACTTGACGATAGGAGTGCAAGATTTGAAGTTGGTTTATATGGGCAAGATTATGAAAAATATAGAGAATTATTACAAAAGGATTTGATATTAATCGTAGAATGCACCGTCAGTGTTAATGATTCTAATGGCGGAATGCAGGGCCGAGCGAAAAATATTATGACGTTACCCCAAGTACGTAAAAGACATGTCCAAAAACTTTTTCTTAACTGGGAAGAGGGTATGATCAATTCTGAATTTTGTGAACAATTGGAGAATATTTTGTCACCCTATCTTTATTCGCTTTCTAACGATCACTCTATTGAGGAGAATGCTAGAGAGCAAAATAATGGCTCTTTAAACTCTCTGGAACGTGGTTGTCAGGTTGTGATAAATTATCGGCGTTCAGACTCTAAAGGTCGGATCGAGCTTGGAAAAGAATGGATGATTTCACCAGCTGATGAACTCTTGCATAAGCTTCGTCATGAGTACGGCCAAGATGTGGTAGACCTGGAATACACAAAGACAAAAACATTACTCTAATTTTTTTACAGTATTGATAAGAATTTATGGATAATAAATTGTATGTATCATGATTATTTGTCATTTGAGCAACCAATCGCTGAATTGCAAGCCAAAATTGACGAGCTGAGTTTGGTTGATTCAGATAGCCCAGTTAACATAAATGATGAAATAGAAAATCTTCAAAAAAAAAGCGAAGAGTTAACTCAAAAAATATATTCGAAACTGAGCTCCTGGCAAGTTTCTCAGGTAGCAAGGCATCCTTTGAGGCCTTACACTCAGGACTATCTAAAATATATATTCACAGATTTTGAAGAGCTACATGGCGATCGTCTGTTCGGAGATGACCAATCGTTAATTGGGGGAATCGCTAACTTAGGATCCATGCCAGTTATGATACTAGGTCATCAGAAAGGAAGAGGAACCAAGGAAAAAGTTAAGCATAATTTTGGGATGCCGCGCCCTGAAGGTTATCGAAAAGCGCGTCGTTTAATGAAAATTGCAGAAAAATTTAAGCTGCCGATCCTAACTTTCATTGATACACCTGGCGCGTATCCAGGTATGGATTCTGAGGAGCGGGGTATAAACGAAGCTATCGCAAGAACTATGGCCGTAACATCCAAAATTAAAGTGCCGATAATCTCTACTGTTACTGGAGAGGCAAACTCAGGCGGCGCGATAGCTATAGGGATAGCAGATCAACTCAACATGCTTCAGTACTCTACTTACACTGTAATTACTCCGGAAGGTTGCGCTACTATTTTGTGGAAATCTTCATCTCGAGCACCAGAGGCTGCCGAGTCGATGGGTGTTACTGCAGATCGACTGCAGGAGTTGGGGATAGTCGACCAGATTATACAAGAGCCGCTTGGAGGGGCGCACCGTGACGTAGAAGATGCATCAAAGAGAATTAAGAATTCGCTGCTAGAACAAATAGATAGGTTTTCAAGAATGGATGTTGAGGATTTACTTGACCGAAGATATCGACGGCTTATGTCCTACGGTCGTCAGTCATGAATTTTTGTTCAGCTAAGAATTTTTGTTTTGTGTTCGTAGCTGTTTATGATCTGTATTGTGGCTTTAATGAAATTTAGCTTAGATGTCCTTAATAAATCACTAACGAATGCAAGAAAATGTAAAAACCTTATAGTAGGCTTCAGTGGAGGGATCGATTCGAGTGTTTTACTACACGGAGTTTTGCTGTTATCACAAAAAGGTTTACTGCGGTCTCATATAAAAGCGATACATATTAATCACGGTATTAATGAATCATGTAACGAATGGGAATTATTTTGTTCTCGCGTTTGTTCCGAATATAAAATTCACCTTGAAATCAAAACCTTGGCAAGTTTTCATAAGTTGCCAGAAGGTATTAACGAAGAGCTGTTGAGGCAGGAAAGATATCGAGCCTTCAATTCGTCACTAGACTCCAATAGTGGTTTATTGCTAGCACACCATAAAGATGATCAATTAGAAACTTTGCTCCTTCGTTTGAATCGCGGCGCCGGGGTGAGAGGGTTGTCAGGTATCCCAGAGAGTCGTCCTCTTGGAAAAGGAAATATTTATAGACCACTATTAAAATTTGATCGACAGTCGATTGAGGATTTCGCTAAGAATGAGGGGTTGGAATGGATTGAAGATAGTTCAAATATGGATACTCGTATTGCTCGAAACTTTGTGCGCCATGAGATTTTGCCTCTGATTGAAAGTCGATGGCCTAATTATCGAGAAAGCTGGTTTAAATCATTNACGCTGATTAATGAAGTTTATGCAATAGAGAAGAAACANGCAGAAGAAGACCTGAAGGTGNTACAAGACGAACGAGCAGNGGCTTTGGATATTGCNGAACTAGTGCGATTGTCCCCAGAGCGGCAACGCGNGGTATTGAAGTATTGGTGTCTTAAGTTTAAAGACNTTAATCTCGGTTGGAACAAATTACATCATCTNGTACATGAATTCNTGCCAGCTGCTGTTACCTCATCCTCAAATTTTCGTTTGGGAGATTATAAGGTGTCTAGTTTTCGGGGTTTTCTTTATTTGATATCCANCGAGGAGCCAGAGTTANTAAGCTGNGCCTGGGACATACATCAGAATGNCGAGATAGTGTTGGAGAATAATGGGCTGTTAAAGGTTAAGGAAGGTCAAGAAAACGGGATTTCTAGNGAAATTGTNGGACTATTCGAAATAAGATATCGAAAAGGTGGAGAAATATTCAAGATTGCCGGAGGGCGATCAAAGAGTTTAAAGAAAATATTCCAAGAGAAAGGCATTGAGCCATGGGTGAGATCTCGGGTCCCTTTAATTTATCAGGATGATGAGTTAATTTCGATTGCCGGAGTTGGGGTCAGTGAGAGAGCAAAGGCGACGAATGGGCGAAAGGGATACTCTATTTCGTGGATCAAACCAAGATTTTGAGATAGATCATGATGTCTATTATTTGCCAATTGAAATTGGTTCAGATTGAGCTTGTCTTCGCGATCTGGTAGTGTATAGATCCATCTGCTGAGGCCTGGTGCTCGGGGTCATTAACATTGAGATGGAATGTATGACGCGTTTTATATTCATTACAGGTGGTGTTGTATCTTCCCTTGGAAAGGGCATAACTTCGGCATCTCTCGCTGCTATTCTGGAAGCTCGTGGGCTTAGAATCACGATGCTTAAACTAGACCCCTATATCAACGTAGATCCAGGAACCATGAGTCCGTTTCAGCATGGAGAAGTTTTTGTCACAGAGGATGGTGCAGAAACAGATTTAGACTTGGGTCACTATGAAAGGTTCAGCAGGGCAACGATGAGTCGCGACAACAATTTTACTGCTGGTCGCGTTTATGAAGAGGTATTAAAACGAGAGCGCCGAGGTGACTACCTCGGTGCGACCATCCAAGTAATCCCGCATATAACTGATGAAATCAAACTTAGAATAATAAATGGAGCTGGAGACGCGGATGTGGCTCTCGTGGAAATAGGAGGCACAGTTGGTGATATTGAGTCTCAACCATTTTTGGAGGCTGTGCGTCAATTGAGAGTGGAGCATGGAGCTGAAACAGCACTATTTGTGCATTTGACTTTAGTGCCTTTCATTGAGACGGCTGGCGAAATTAAAACCAAACCGACTCAACACTCCGTCAAAGAGTTAAGGTCTATAGGTATACAACCTGATATTTTAGTGTGCCGTTCAGAAAAAGAGATTGATCAGTCGGCTAGAAAAAAAATAGCGCTATTTACAAACGTTGAACTTCCAGCTGTGATTTCCCTGCCGGATACAGATTCGATCTATAGAATTCCTTCTATACTTGGTGCGGCAGGCATGGATGAAATTGCGGTGAGTAAGTTACGGTTGGAATGTCAAAAGGCAAATTTCTCGGAATGGGAGCGCGTAGTTGAATCACAGCTAAACCCTGAACGAGAAATTAAGTTAGCAATGGTCGGTAAGTATATGGACCTTCTTGATGCATATAAATCATTGAATGAAGCCATTACCCACGCAGGAATTCAGACTCGCACAAAAGTTTCAGTTAATTATATAGATTCAGCCGATATAATGGATCATGGAGTCGAAATTTTAAATGGTCATAACGCGATATTAGTGCCGGGAGGTTTTGGCGAGAGAGGCTTCGAAGGTAAAATTCTTGCCACTAAGTTTGCTAGAGAAAATCAAATTCCATTTTTAGGAATTTGTTTAGGATTACAAGCAGCAGTCATAGATTATGCGCGCAATGTTGCCGGCTTGGATGGAGCAAATAGCACTGAATTTGCGAGTGACTGTGATCATCCAGTAATAGCACTTATTCACGAATGGACAACGGATAGCGGGGGCAGAGAAATTAGAGATCAGAATTCTGATCTTGGCGGAACGATGCGTCTTGGAGCCCAGAAATGTTTGCTCGAATCCGGCTCTATTACACAGAAGTGTTATCGCTCAAATGAAATTTTTGAAAGACATAGACACCGATACGAATTTAACAATAATTACCTTGGACTCTTATCGGATGCTGGACTCAACATTGTTGGTAAGTCTTCAGATGGAATGCTCGTAGAGGTCGTTGAAATTGAAGAGCATCCTTGGTTTGTTGGTTGTCAATTTCACCCTGAGTTCACTTCAAGCCCTATAGAAGGACATCCTTTGTTTACTGGGTTTATTAATGCTGCGATAAAGCATGATATGAATAAAGTTAAGTGAGATGTAGTGAAGAAATAGTTTGCTCTAGCTCCACCGCAATCGGCGACAATAAACAAAATTATGAAAGATAAAGAGATTGAATTCGCGAATGTGCAGCTCTCCAATGATAGACCTTTCGTCTTGTTTGGTGGCTTGAATGTTCTTGAGACGAGAGATTTAGGATTGCAAATTGCAGNGACGTTTAAAAGAGTTTGTGAAGATTTGGGNATTTCGTTAGTTTTTAAAGCTTCTTTTGATAAGGCGAATCGTTCATCGGTCCAATCCTTTAGAGGTCCAGGGCTTCAGGAGGGACTTAGGTGGTTGGACGATATAAAAAAACAATTGAGTTTGCCTATTATTACCGATGTGCATGAAGTTTCTCAGGTAAAGCCTGTCGCTGAGGTTGCTGATGTCATCCAGCTACCTGCTTTTCTGTCGCGACAAACAGATTTAATAACTGAGATGGCGGCTACTGGTAAGGTCATAAACATAAAGAAAGCACAGTTCCTCGCTCCNGAGGAAATGATTTATATAGTCGAGAAATTCGAAAGCTTAGAAAATAGAAAGTTGATTCTTTGCGAGAGAGGAAGCATTTTTGGCTATAAAAATTTAGTTGTTGATATGCTNGGTTTTTCTATCATGAAAAAATCCCTTTATCCTGTAATCTTTGATGTTACTCACTCATTACAACAGCCAGGAGCGCGCCCGGGNTCCGCAGATGGACGGCGAGCCCAATTGACGGAGTTNGCAAAAGCGGGTTTGTCNCAAGGACTTGCAGGTCTTTTCTTGGAGGCGCATCCGGATCCAAATAAAGCACTCTGTGATGGGCCTTGTGCGTTGAAATTAGAGCGCCTACAACCTTTTTTAGAGCAAATGAAAGATCTAGACACTCTAATCAAGTCTCAAGCATCGATAGATACTGAGTGATTTTTCTCAAACATATTTTGCAAGTAGGTGTTTAAATGTCTGAAATTGTGTCAATTTTTTCTAGAGAAGTAATGGATTCGAGAGGTAACCCCACGATTGAAGCTGATGTGGTTTTAAGCGATGGATCTAAAGGCTCTGCGTGTGTTCCTTCTGGAGCTTCTACAGGCTCGAGAGAGGCCTTGGAGTTAAGGGATAAAGATAAGAGTCGCTATGGAGGTAAAGGTGTTTTGAAAGCGGTAAGAAATGTGAACACACAGATTCGAGACGCGTTAGTTGGCGAATCGGTTTTGGAGCAAGCACACTTAGACCAAATTATGTTGGAGCTTGATGGTACAGACAACAAATCAAAATTAGGCGCCAATGCTATTCTCTCGGTATCTTTGGCNGTCAGCAAAGCTGCCGCNACTCATCTAGGGGTTCCCCTGTTTTCNTATATAGCAGATATAAGCGACAATAAATCCCCATTAACACTCCCTGTCCCGATGATGAATATTGTTAATGGTGGTGAACACGCAGACAATAATGTGGATATNCAAGAGTTTATGATTCAACCTACTGGAGCCTCATCGTTTAATGAGGCTTTACGTTANGGGGCTGAAGTTTTTCATGCTCTGAAAAGTGTGTTGAAGAAGGGTGGACTCAGCACTGCAGTTGGAGACGAAGGGGGGTTCGCGCCGGATTTACCCTCCAACGCAGCTGCACTCGATGCGATCATGGATGCTATTGAGNTAGTTGGNTTGATTCCTGGGAAAGATATTCACTTAGCGTTAGATTGNGCGGCATCTGAATTCTATAGTGCCGGCGAGTATAAGCTAGCGGGAGAGGGTAAAACCTTCAATTCTAATCAGTTCGCAGATTACTTGGAAAAACTTGCAAAAGCATATCCAATTTTATCAATTGAAGATGGCATGGATGAATCTGANTGGGATGGCTGGGCTAAATTATCTGCTCAAATAGGCGATAAAGTTCAATTAGTTGGGGATGATTTGTTTGTGACAAACGCTGAAATTTTAGCAAAAGGAATAGGTGGTAATGTCGCTAATTCTATTTTAGTCAAGTTTAATCAAATTGGCACGCTGACAGAGACATTTGCGGCAATAAATATGGCAAAAAAAGCAGGATATACTTCGGTAATATCGCATCGATCTGGAGAAACAGAGGATACAACTATCTCCGATCTCGCAGTTGGTACCTCTGCCGGTCAGATTAAAACAGGATCGCTTTGTCGCTCAGATAGAGTGGCGAAGTATAATCGGCTTCTGAGGATAGAGGAGAGTCTTGGTGTTGACTCTATTTTTAACGGAATTTCTGAATTTTCTGGATTAAGGCGGTAGCNCTAGATGAAANACCTATTCCTNATATTTGCCGTTTTTATCGCAGCGCTNCAGTTTCAGCTNTGGATTGGNGACNATAGTGTTCGGACACTAAATTCACTAANGGNTGAGGTTTCTCTTCAAAAAAGTATTAATCTGGCTTTAGAAGAGAGAAATAAAAAGTTGGAAATAGAAATTGTTGACTTAAAAACCGGAGTCGAAGCCATTGAGGAACGTGCTAGGTCAGAATTGGGTATGATTGAGAAGGGAGAAACTTTTTTTCTCATTGTCGAATAGGGCATCTCTCGGAGTTTTTCAATTTTTGTCTTTTTAAAATTGCGAAATAGTTTATGCGTATATGGGCTGTAATACCTGCTGCAGGAATAGGACTGAGATACAGATCTACGATTCCTAAACAGTATTTACCTCTATGTGGGAAGCCTGTTGTACGGNATTCAATTGATCGTCTNATAGAGATAGAGGAGATTAAAGAGCTTTTTNTGGTCTTGAGTTCAGAGGACAGGTTTTGGCAGAAATTAGATTATGCGCACCCTAAACTGAAAACCACCTTAGGTGGAAGTGAGAGNAGTCAATCCGTANGNCTTGCNTTAAAAGAATTGGCTGGTCAAGCGCACGAAGAGGATTGGGTATTAGTCCATGATGCTGTCCGTCCATGCGTGAGCCAATCGGACTTACGAAAATTAATTGAAACAATCCGAAATGACGATACTGGAGGGCTTCTAGCTTACCCATTATCGGATACCATTAAGGAGGTGGACGATAGNCTATCTGTTCGCAAAACAATTGCGAGGGAGAAACTCTGGTCAGCAATGACGCCTCAAATATTTAAGTANGGTCTGTTGAAAAAAGCTTATGAAGAGGCGGTTTTAGCCGGACTATATGTCACAGATGAGGCTAGCGCCATAGAGTCATTGGGACTGAAACCAAAAATTGTGCAAGGAGAAAAAGCTAATATTAAGATAACTCATGCGGAAGACATGGCCCTAGCAGAGTCAATTATCAAGGCACGGGTGGGTAAATAGTATGGAAGACAGTTATAGGATCGGTCATGGTGTGGACGTNCACAGGTTTGCAGATGACATTGATAAGGAAAAACCNCTCAAGCTTGCCGGNATTATTATTTCAGAGAAGTATAGTTTGTTAGCACACTCGGACGGNGATGTGATTTTGCATGCTATCTGTGACGCGATTTTGGGAGCTTCGGCAAAAGGTGATATTGGAGACCACTTTCCNGANAGTGATCCTGNGTACCGTGGGATTGACAGCTCGAAGTTATTANAGGACGTTTTATCTTTAGTCTCTGAAATCAATTTTGAAATAGTTAATTTGGATATAACAGTGCTTGCAGAAGCCCCTAAATTGTCCCCATTTCGACAAAAAATGGTAGACAATCTATGTTGTTTAATTGGTCTTGACTCCAGTAGATGTAATTTGAAAGCGACGACTACTGAGGGACTAGGTTATCTAGGGCGAAANGAAGGAATCGCTTGTCATTGTGTAATTCTTATGAAACAAAATAAATAAGACTCGTGTTTAATTGATGATGCAGATTAACGAGTTAAGTTACGTTGAGTCTAAACCGAATGTCGCTGGCAAGATAAAGATAGATTTCAGTGATTTTAGGGTTAAAGAAGAACTAGGTTTCATCCCAACTNGGAATGGAGGCCATATTTTTGTTCAGGTTACAAAAAAAGGATTAACTACTATTGATGTAGCCAGAAAAATTTCTGAAGTTGCAGGACATAAACTTTCTGCGATTGGATATTCGGGGATGAAAGATAAAAATGGAGAATGCACTCAATGGTTTAGTTTTCCGTTCNCAAGTGATGTCGATCGAATCTTGAATTCAATCGAAAGCACTAACCTTCGTATAGTTACCAGTCATCGAAATCAGAGCAAACTTAAAATTGGAAGCCATAAGCGGAACGATTTTAATATTACTATTCGTAATTGTGTGGGTGATCGAGGCAAGTTTGAAGATCGTTTAAAGGCGATACAAAAACGGGGCGTACCAAACTACTTTGGTATGCAGCGCTTTGGTCATAAATTCCAGAATATTGCAGCAGTTCATAATTTAATGGCCACCGAGATCGAGACTACGTTATCCAACAACAAAAAAGAACGAAGAAGGATCAGCAATATTGAGCGCGGCATACTAATTTCGTCTGCGAGAGCTTATTTGTTTAATCAGGTATTGTCGTCAAGGCTTCAATTGAAAAACTGGTCAAACTATCTTTCTGGGGATGTGCTCAATCTGAATGGTACAGAGTCATATTTCACATTAGGGTTAAACGATCAAGAAGATATAATACAAGAACGTATTGATATATTTGATATTCATATATCTGGCCCCCTAGCGGGCTCGGTTAGTTCGAAAGATAAGTATGTAACAAGGTCAAAAGCGGCCGATATTGAAGTAGAGTCTTTTCAGAATCACGAAGCGTTGTTTAAGGGGTTGAATAAATTGAAAGTTCCTGCGTCACGTCGCCCTTTACGTTTCAGGCCTGAAAATTTGCAATGGTCTTGGAAAGATAAGAATACACTGAATATTAGTTTTTTGCTGCGTAAAGGTTGTTACGCAACGAGTTTGCTAAGAGAAGTTTGCTTATTTAGTTAAATGGAGTGAAATTGAGTAATCAACCTAATTTGAATGGTATAGGAATGACTTCGCAGCGGACGAGAGAGCGTTTGCTGGGGAGNTTANTNGAGCAAGGAATTGTAAATATGCANGTTCTTGANNTNATGAGATCCACACCNCGTCATATATTTTTAGATGANGCTTTNTCCCANCGAGCATATGAGGANGTGGCTCTGCCGATNGGNTATGGTCAGACGATCTCTCANCCATATGTTGTCGCAANAATGACTGAAATTGCNNCAAANTCTNGNCNATTGNATAGTGTTTTNGAGATTGGGACNGGCTGCGGNTATCAGACAGCNGTCNTNTCAAGAATAGCGAAAANAGTNTATACNATNGAGCGTATAAAGCCCTTACTTGAGAGAGCCAAAAAAAATCTTAAGTTGTTAGGCATTAGAAATGTGGAATACAGACACGAAGANGGAAGTTTGGGTTGGGAAGAGAAGGCGCCNTTTGATGCTATTATCACTACGGCAGCCCCTCAGACAATTCCTGAGGAACTCTATCAACAGTTGAGTTCCGAAGGAGGGAGTTTAGTGATCCCAGTAGGAGCAGATAATCAACAAGATTTAAAACATATCGTTAGGTCAGGTCAAAAGATTCACACAGAAAATTTGGGTTCCGTCCGCTTCGTTCCTTTGTTGACGGGGCAGGTGCAGACCTGATTTTCTCGGGTAGAGTTAATGTCCAAATATTCAAAAGATCGAAATATTAAAGTTAGTCTGAATGATAAGGATGCCTCTTCTGCTGAGGACTCATGGTCGTTAATTTATTTTAAAGGTTTTGTAATGGGCCTGAGCGATTCTATTCCTGGAATATCTGGGTCGACAATCGCGCTTCTTACCAATATATACGAGCGTATGGTTTCGGCGATTCGGTCTGTTAATCCGATTGTTCTTTGTCTTTTGTTTACTAATCGTAGATTGCACGCATGGCGGGATATAGATGGTACTTTTTTAGTTATATTGGGTGCAGGAGTGGGGTCAGGTATTTTTATTGCGGCTAAGACGATCTTGTTTTTATATCAAGATTACCCAGAACCTCTTCGCGCATTTTTTATGGGTTTGGTTATCGCTTCAGCTT
>PAWK01000048.1 GCA_002714195.1 Gammaproteobacteria bacterium
TTGTCAGAAACTTTTGAGCTTGAGAGAGCCAAAAATTCGGAATAAATGACCCTTTCAGAATTGAATATTGTCCCCCAGGTGGTATTGTTAACAAATTATTCTTAATAGCAACCCTAAATGAGTAATCCAACTAAACTGCCGATTAAACCGCGATTTCTTGCCCATATTTTCGAAAGAATTTTGGGTTTGTCGGCGCTTGGTGATATCTATGATCGAAGGCCACTGAACGCAAACCCGAAAGATTTTCTGCAATACACTCTTGGTGCACTAGGCGTGACTAATGTTATCAAACAAGAGCAAAATTTAGAGGAAATTCCCTCTCAGGGGCCTGTTCTGATTGTTGCGAATCATCCTCTTGGAGGATTGGAAGGCATTGCGCTTGCATATGAAATATTGAAAGTAAGACCAGATTTACGTGTACTGACAAATGAACTATTAAGATTAATTCCAGAACTTTCCGACCTCTTTATCGGAGTGGATGTATTGTCAAGAAATGCTGTCGGAACGAATGTTGGGGGTATTAAGCAGTTACATAAACACCTCAAGAGTGGAGGGGCTATCCTTATTTTTCCAGCTGGTATGGTTTCTACCTATGAGAACCAGCATAGAAGGATATTGGATCGACCTTGGAATCGACTTGTTGGACAGCTAACAAAACGCTATGAATGCACCACGGTTCCAGTATATGTAGGTGGACGCAACAGTAGTTATTTTTATCTAGTGGGGGCAATTCATCCAAGACTTCGGACTATGCTGTTACCGAGACAATTAGCAAACAAAAGAGATTATAAGTTGCTCTTAACTTTTGGGCGACCGATACCGTTCCAAGAGCTTCGTTTGTTATCTAGCTCGAAGGCCGTTACTGAATATTTGCGGGTAAGCACCGATGCGCTAGCAGGGCCATCAATAAGGGAGATGAGGAAGCCAAAATATAGTGTGCAGATTTTAGCTAAGAAAATAGCAGCGGATACGCTAGGCAGAGATGTCAAAAGTCTGCGAGAGTTTTTNTTGATTGANCATGANGAGTATGAAGTATATTGCGCGCCTTTTGATAGTTTAGGCTNAATAATGGATGAAATAGCNATTGCTCGAGAAGTTACTTTCCGTGAGGTCGGNGAAGGGACAGGATTNTCNAAAGATTCTGATGAGTTCGACCCACACTATCAACATCTNTTCTTATGGGATAAGGNAAATNNNAGNGTTGCGGGNGCATACCGGGTCGGCTTTGTAGATGATATTGTTGCTGAGCACGGCGTTGTNGGGCTTTANTCTNGATCGCTCTATCGTTATGACGAANCTTTTGTTNAGCGNATCGGCGCTGCTATAGAAATGGGAAGNTCATTTATTCATCCAAATTATCANCGAAAGCCGATTGCTNTAAATNTNCTCTGGCGTGGCATTGGTCGNATTTTGGTNAATAATCCCAAGTACCACACTTTNTTCGGNTCTGTNAGTGTTTCCAGAGAATATAGCGATTTGGCAAGATCGCTTATCGCNGACACNTTGCTCACGAATTTTAANGCGAACGAATTNTCGGAATTAGTTAAACCTTTNACCCCGCATNAAGTTAAAAATCGNGTTTGGAGTANTGAAATTTTGAATGAGCTTGCTAATATNAAAATGCTTGGAAAGCTCATCGGACGTTGCGACCCAGGAAAAGCGGTGCCGGTATTNTTNCGGCACTACTTGTCACTTAATGGCAAGATGGTTTGCTTCAATATACATGCNGACTTTAACGATTCCTTAGAGGGTTTGATTATAGTNGATGCTCGNAATACCCATCCAAAAACCTTANCTCGTTTTATGGGNGNAGAGGGGTATAATACATTCAATGAGTTGCACAAGCTNCCCAAGTCAGCTTAGTTTGAAGAATNTTATTGNATGAAAAAAATCNTAGGNTTNATACAACTTCTCGCAGCTTTGTTNCTGTTNATCTCAGCGNTGGCGACGGGNATAAATTTGGTATTNATTAGCATGCGCCCTGAAACGATTTCGGTTGTTAATGTGATTGTCGGACAAGGGATACTTATAATTATCTTGCTAGCATTNGCTAATTTATGTCTACGAAAAGGCCGAAAGAGTCTTGGTCTCTAGAGATTACTCTAATAAGTAATTGATANCCTCATTGCCTGCATAGAAAGGAAATAAAGAGTATAATTCCGCACTTTAACTACCAGTTAATGTGCCGATGCTTTTATTCAAGGATTTAGACAAATTTCCTAAGCCACAAAACGGCTGCGTGGTCACCATTGGTAAATTCGACGGAGTGCATCTAGGTCATCAATTAATCTTCGATCAGCTTAAGTCTCAAGCAGTGAAATTAGATTCTGCTTCTTTAGTTATTGTCATCGAACCTCATCCAGAGGAGTTTTTTGCAAGACACAACGGTAGACAGCTTATAAGGCTGAACACAATTAGAGAGAAATTGGAATTACTTGAGACTGTTGGTGTTGACTTTGTCTACCAGTTTAATTTTGACGAGACAACTAGTGAAATTAACGCAGAGTCTTACATTAAGGACATTTTGGTGGACGGGCTGGGAATTAGAGGGATCATTATTGGTGACGATTTTCGCTTTGGTAAGAATAGACTTGGGAATTATTCTCTATTGGAGGCGTATGGCGAAAAATATGATTATCAGGTTTTGAAAACTGCCGCTTATGAACGTAATGGGCATCGAATCAGTAGCACATTCGTGAGGGAGCAATTGCTGGCCAGTAATTTCGATTTGGTTACACAAGTCCTAGGTAGACCATACTCAATTACGGGTAAAGTTGTACGAGGCCAACAGCTCGGTGCTACTTTGGGCTTCCCAACATGTAACGTTGACCCAGGTTCGAATCGAATTCCTTTGCGAGGAGTTTTTGCATGTGAAGTAAAGTTAGGTAGCCAANANTTCAAAGCAGCNGTCAACCTAGGATGTCGCCCAACTTTAGATGGAGAGAAAGCAGTGCTTCTGGAGGCTCATATTCTTGATTTTAAAGAAGACGTTTATGGACAGTTAATTGAGGTTATGTTTCGAAAAAAAATTCGTGATGAATTAAAATTTGATGGTGTTGATGCTCTAAAAACTCAGATAGGCATCGATGTNGAGGCAGTAAGAACGTTTTTTGATAAGGGCTAGGTCTAAAATATTCTGTGACTTGTTATGACTAACTATAAAGAAACACTTAATTTACCGCATACTCAGTTTCCGATGAAGGCAAATTTGTCCCAAAGAGAGCCCGACATCCTAAAGAAATGGCAGGGCATGAATCTTTATNAAAAAATAATCGAAAAAAATGAAGGTCAACCAAAGTTCGTTCTGCATGATGGCCCCCCCTACGCAAACGGGGATTTGCATTTAGGGCACGCTATCAATAAGTCTTTAAAAGATTTTGTTGTTAAGTCAAAGCAATTAAGTGGTTTTGATGCGGCGTATATTCCTGGGTGGGATTGTCATGGCTTGCCTATTGAGCACAATGTGGAAAAGAAAAAGGGTAAGGCNGGACAAAAGATTAGCCATCGAGAGTTTAGAGACGANTGTCGTAAGTATGCTAAGAAACAGGTAGAGATTCAAAAAGCTGGATTTGTTCGCTTGGGTGTTCTTGGCGATTGGGATAANCCATACCTAACGATGAACTATGGAACAGAAGCAGATATTGTTCGAGCGCTGGGGAAGATAGTTTCGAATGGACATATGGTGAAAGGATACAAGCCCGTTTATTGGAGCGTNGTTGGAAGCTCTGCCCTGGCCGAGGCAGAAGTTGAGTATCAAGAAAAAGAGTCTTTTGCGATTGATGTAAAATTTAGAGTAGCTGATTCTGAAAAGTTCCTAAAGTTGTTTTCAGAGCTTGATGGGAGAAAAGTATCTGATTCTCTTTTCGTAGTCATATGGACAACCACGCCATGGACCTTGCCCTCTAATCAAGCGGTTTGTCTCAGTGCTTCGTTAGACTATGCGCTGGTAAGTATTAATAAAGATGATAATTTTGAAACTATCCTACTAGCAACGGAGATGATTGACGGAGTAATGAAGCGTTATGGCATCGAAGAGTACGATGTNCTAGCCAAGGTTAAAGGAGCGGCTTTAGAAAATCTCGAGATTGANCACCCATTCATTAATAAAAGGGTCCCCNTGATNTTNGGTGAACATGTGACAACAGAAGCNGGGACCGGAGCTGTCCATACAGCNCCTGATCATGGGCTCGANGATTTCTATGCTGGGCNAAAATATGGGATTAATACGCTCAATCTTGTTGATGNNAANGGATTGNTCAGNTCAANNGCAGGTGANTTTGCNGGTGNTCANGTTTACAAAGTCGANGAACAAATAATAGAGAGACTTAAAGCTAATAAAAAACTACTCGCGGTAGAGAAAATAACACATAGCTATGCGCACTGCTGGCGTACTAAAACTCCACTGATTTATAGAGCTACCCCGCAATGGTTTATTAGTATGACTGAAAAGGACCTCCTTGGTTCTGCTCTTAAAGCAGTCGATGGAATTAAATGGATTCCAGATTGGGGTCAAGCTCGAATAGAGTTAATGCTTAAGGGTAGTCCAGACTGGTGTATTTCTCGACAGAGAAGCTGGGGTGTGCCTATTACTATTTTTGTTCATAAGAAGAATCAGGAATTACATCCTAGGACTCATGAATTTTTCGAAGAGATTGCATGCCGGATTGAACAAGAGGGTATTGACGCGTGGTTTGACTTGGATCCAAAAGATCTATTGGGAGCTGAAGCAGAGAACTATGAGAAAGTTACCGATACTCTTGATGTTTGGTTTGACTCAGGAGTTACTCACTATTCTGTAGTCGAGAAGAGAGTTGAGCTTGATTTTCCTGCGGACCTTTACCTCGAAGGTTCAGATCAGCATCGAGGTTGGTTTTTATCTTCATTGAAGACCGCAATCGCTATGTATGGCAGCGCGCCATATAAAGAGGTTCTGACCCACGGATTTTTTGTTGACTCCGAAGGAAGAAAAATGTCGAAGTCGCTAGGGAACACAGTGGCGCCAGAAAAAATCTTCCAGCAGTACGGTGCAGATATTTTAAGACTATGGGTAGCGGCTACGGACTATCGCGGAGAAATGACAGTATCGGAAGAAATTTTCAAGCAAGTTTCTGATACCTATCGCAGAATTCGAAATACCGCTAGATTCATGCTTGCTAATTTGAATGGATTTGATCCTTCGAAGCATACCGTGAAGCCAAATGACATGTTGGCTATGGATTATTGGATAGTTCGACGCTGCCGTTTGTTGCAGAATGAGTTGTTGTCGCATTATCACGATTATAATTTTCTCGGTGTATATCAAAAGATTCATAACTTCTGTGTCGTTGAGTTAGGTGGCTTTTATTTGGATGTGATAAAAGATCGGCAATACACATCTAAGATTGACAGTGTTGCACGGAGATCAACTCAAACAGCAATGTTTCATATTCTTGAGATGCTTAGTAGGCTGATTGCACCAATTATCAGTTTTACTGCTGACGAAATTTGGGAAAATATCCCTGGTGATAGGGCGGATTCGGTATTCCTCACAAACTTTTCGGATGCGGTCGAGGAATTTCCTGAATCAACTGAACTTAATGATCAATATTGGTCTGTTCTAATGGAAGTGAAATCAGCTGTTAACAAGGAGCTGGAGATTAAACGGTCTGAAAAGGTAATTGGTTCGGGTTTAGGTGCTGAAGTAGAATTATTCTGTGACGCAAAGTTGATGAAAGAATTGAATCGATTGGAAGAGGAATTGCGATTTGTTTTGATTGTGTCGAAAGCGTCTGTTTACGAGATTGATCAAGCAGATTCTGCAGCCACGCCAACTGGCGTCTCTGGGCTACAGATTCGCGTTGAGGCGTCGAAATTCAAAAAGTGTGATCGATGTTGGCATCATCATGTCAGTGTTGGAAAGAACAGTGATCACCCTTTGCTTTGTGAACGTTGTATAACGAATATTGATGGTAAAGGCGAATCACGTAGATTTGCCTAAAAATAGAGGATCTAGTGGTCGACCTTAGTAAAAAAGTTTGTAACGATTCTCGCGTAACCTTGCATTTTTCATTGTCGCTTCTGGATGACCAGATGATCGATTCTAATTTTGAAAGGGAGCCCGCAAATTTTAAAATTGGTGATGGTAGTATGCTTCCAGAATTTGAAAACCTTCTTTTAGGTGAGCATGAGGGCGCTATTATTGAGAGTACGCTACCGGCCCAAAAAGCCTTTGGAGAGAGGAATCCGGAAAATATTCAGCGTTTTGCTGCGGACAAATTTACCCATTTGCTTGAAGATGAGGTTATGCCCACAGAGACAGGAAGCGTCGTGGTTTTCAAAGATCCAGCTGGATTTGATCTGCCTGGGGTAGTGTCACAGATATCTCAAGACTTCGTGCTTGTGGATTTTAACCATCCTTTATCCGGTAAAGATATTGTGTTTAAGGCGCGTATTATTAAGGTTGATGAACCAGGTGTCTCACAAATTGAAGTAAAATTGTAAGAGTCATATGACTACGTCAAAATTCAATAGCACTCCTATGTCAATTAAGTTGGCTAACCCGAGAGGGTTTTGCGCTGGGGTTGATCGGGCGATAGATATCGTGGATCGGGCGCTTGATATTTTTGGGGCACCAATTTATGTCCGGCATGAGGTCGTACATAATAAATTCGTGGTAGATAAGCTGAGAGATCGGGGCGCGATATTTGTTGATGAACTATCTGACATTCCATCGCAGGACTCAAAAGGGAAACCGTCTGTAGTTATATTTAGCGCCCATGGTGTTTCCAGAGACGTAAAAGAAGAGGCAACCACTCGTGGATTTAAAGTCTTTGACGCAACATGCCCCCTGGTAACCAAAGTCCATCTTGAAGTGACAAAGTACAGCTATTCTGGTCGAGAGTGCATTTTAATTGGGCATCAATTCCACCCTGAAGTCGAGGGAACGATGGGGCAGTACGATGATAGTGAAGGCGGTAATATTTATTTGGTAGAGTCAGTAGAAGANGTTGCAAAATTAGAGGTAAGAAACCCTCAATTACTGTCNTATGTCACCCAGACTACCCTATCTATGGACGATACGGGTAGAATTATTGAGGCGCTCAAGGAACGCTTCCCTTCTATAACTGGGCCGCGAAAAAAAGATATTTGTTATGCAACTCAAAATCGTCAAGATGCAGTGAAGCAGTTAGCGTTGGAGTGCGATTTGCTGCTTGTTGTTGGCTCCCCCAATAGTTCAAACTCAAATCGGTTGAAGGAGTTAGCCGAGAGATTGGGTTGTTCGTCATACTTGATCAACAGTGTTGGTGACATAGACCCTAAATGGTTTCATGGTAAATACCAATTTGGAGTCACTGCAGGTGCTTCGGCACCTGAAATACTCGTGCAACAAGTAATCAAGCACCTGCAGGAGATGTCTCACATAAAACCTGAGGAGTTAGGCGGGGTTGAGGAAAACATTGTTTTCTCAATGCCAAAAGAATTACGCACAGCTTAAGAGCCTTTCTTTGATTCCCGTTAGTTTAAGTCTTCTAATTTTTGGAGTTGGGCCTCGAACGATTTAAGTGTTGAATCGAGCTGATTTTTCTTATTCTTTTCTTTTGCGACGATAGAAGCTGGGGCATTGTGCACAAATTTTTCATTATTTAGCTTTTTTTCTACGACGTTTATCCCGGACTCTAGTTTATTGATCTCTTTCACAAGGCGAGAGCGCTCCGCATTAATGTCAATTAAACCTTCCAGGGGGACTAGTATATCTAGATCGTTGAATCGCTGAGTCGCCGAAGCTGGGCCTTCGTCGTCTTCTTCGAGCCAGCTAATATCTTTAAGCTTAGCAAGTTTCTTTAGATAAGGTTTATGGGTCTCCATTCTATTTTTGTCGGTTATAGTCCCGTTACGTAACATTATGTTTATACTTTTAGCCGGAGAAATGTCCATTTCACCTCTTATATTTCTAATTGAAATAATAACACCCTTCAACCACTCGATATGTTGTTCGGCTTCTTCGTCAGTATTTGATTGATCATAGGTTGGATATGATTCCAACATAATACTGTCCCCTTTTACATGAATTAGGGGCGCGATTTTCTGCCAAATTTCNTCCGTTATAAAAGGCATAAAGGGGTGAAGTAGACGTAATGTCTTTTCAAGAACTAAAACTAGGACATACCGTGTTGCTTGAGCCTCCTCAGGATTATTCTCTTCTTCCCAAAGGGTTGGTTTCGACAACTCNACATACCAATCACAGTATTCATTCCATATGAAGTCATATAACTGCTGTGAGGCTAAATCGAAGCGGTAAGTTTCCATTGCNAACTCTAACTGCTCAACTGTTTGNTCAAAACGACTTATTATCCAACGGTCGGAAATCGATAGTTTTTTGGAGTCCAAAGATTTTTTCNGNTGATTTTTNTCTGAGTTCATCAGCACATAGCGTGCAGCGTTCCATATTTTATTACAGAAGTTTCTGAAGCCTTCNGTTCTACCGAGGTCAAATTTAATATCACGACCCGTCGAAGCTAGTGAGTANAAGGTAAANCGNAAGGCATCNGTGCCATANCCAGTAATGCCGTNGGGNAAAGACTCGCGAGTATGCTTCTCAATTTTTTGNTTCAGTTGGGGCTGCATTAAATCGGCGGTTCTCTTGGAATTGAGCGCCTCGAGACTAATCCCGTCAATTAAATCTATTGGATCTAGAATGTTGCCTTTAGANTTTGACATTTTCTGACCGTGTTCATCTCTCACTAAACCAGTGATATATACTTTTTTGAAAGGCACCTGGCTTGTAAATTTCAAGGTCATCATTATCATTCTTGCTACCCAGAAGAATATAATGTCAAAACCAGTTACCAGAACATTGGTGGGATGAAACCTTTCAAAATATTCTTGGTTAGTTGGCCAACCCAGTGTTGAGAAAGTCCATAAAGCCGANGAGAACCAAGTNTCNAGAACATCCTCGTCTTGGTGCAGCTTTATTTTTTCGTCAAGGTTGTACTTACTGCGCACCGATGCTTCGTCAACTGATGAATACACATTCCCCTGNTCATCATACCAAGCTGGAATTCGGTGTCCCCACCATAGCTGGCGTGAGATGCACCAGTCTTGAATGTCTCGCATCCANGCNAAGTAGGTGTTTTCCCAATTTTTTGGCACGAATTCAATATCGCCATCTTCTACGGCTTTGATTGCGGGCTCNGCAAGGGACTGGATAGAAAGATACCACTGATGNGTCAAATAAGGCTCGATGATTACGCCGCTTCGATCTCCCCGAGGAATTTTCAACTTNTGGGCTTCTACTTTTTCTAACAATCCTAGTGACTGAATTTCGTCTACGATNATCTCTCTGGCCTTGAAACGATCCATTCCTTGGTATGTTCCAGGTGCATTCTCACTTATTGTAGCTTCGTTCGTAAAGATATTGATCATTTCTAGATCATGGCGTTTCCCGACTTCATAATCATTAAAGTCATGAGCTGGTGTGATCTTTACACATCCAGTTCCGAAGTCAGGGTCNACATACTCGTCAGCGATTATGGGAATTTTTCTATTGCAAAGAGGTAGTTCAACAAATTTTCCAATCAAATGCAGGTATCGCTCGTCACTTGGATGGACAGCGACAGCGGTATCGCCTAGCATGGTCTCTGGACGAGTGGTGGCGATTACAATTGAACTGTTGCCCTTAAGTGTCTTTACGTTATCTGCAAGCGGGTATCGGAAATACCATAAGGAACCCTCTTCTTCATCAGATATAACCTCTAAATCTGATATTGCAGTTTGGAGTTTTGGGTCCCAGTTAACCAAGCGATTACCCCTATAAATGAGGCCTTCATCAAATAGATCAATGAATACCTTTTGAACCACCTCGGATAGTCCCTGATCCATAGTGAAGCGTTCTCNAGACCAGTCTAGTGACGAACCCATTCGCCGTAGCTGNTGAGTAATTATGCTGCCAGACTCTTCTTTCCACTCCCAAACTTTTTTGACAAATGCGGTTCGTCCTTCCGTTTGGCGATTACTTCCCTTGGCATTTAACTGACGTTCAACTACCATTTGAGTGGCGATGCCGGCATGATCCGTACCTACTTGCCACAGCGTTTGCTTCCCGAGCATTCTCTGATGGCGGATTAACGCGTCCATGATAGCGTGCTGAAAACCGTGCCCCATATGGAGTCTACCTGTGACATTCGGAGGGGGTATGGCAATGCAATATGTGTCGCCGCTGCCTTGGGGTTTAAAATATCCGCGATCTTCCCAAGTTTTATACCAGCGATCTTCTAGTTCTTGTGGTTTATAGGTTTTATCCATCAATCTATCGAACCAAGCGTGCTAAAGAGAAAGACGCAATTATACATTAAGGGTTTAACTAATTCTTGAATCACAAATATATTTCAGCCTTTGTAATTTAAAGCTTGCTAAACAATAGTATAGTTTTCTGTATCTGGATTATGATTTCTGGCGGCTTAGGTATTCAACCAACAGAGAAACAGGCCTTCCAGTAGCACCTTTTTGCGCTCCTGATAACCACGCTGACCCTGCTATGTCCAGATGGGCCCATTTTTGCTTCTCAGTAAATCTTGATAAGAAACAAGCAGCGGTAATCGTGCCGGCTCGCGGTCCCCCGATGTTTGCAATATCTGCGAAGTTGCTTTTCAGAAGGTGTTGATATTCATCCCAGAGGGGTAGCTGCCACGCCCTGTCGAGGCATTGATCGCCGCAGTCCAGAATCGCACTCGCTAAAGTTTGGTCGTTACTTAACAACGCATTCGCNTGTGAGCCAAAAGTCGCTACAGCCGCGCCAGTTAAGGTCGCGATATCTATTATGGTTCTCGGTTTAAATCTTTCTACATAAGTCAATGCATCGCATAANACTAGTCTTCCTTCCGCATCCGTATTNAGAATTTCCACAGTCTTACCGGACATAGTAGTTACTACATCTCCAGGTTTGGTGGCCTTGCTGCCAGGCATATTTTCTGCGGCAGCGACTAATCCGACTACGTTGATTGGTAATTTTAGTTCAGCAATACAACCCATTGTTGCGATGACGCTGGCAGCTCCGCACATATCGAATTTCATCTCATCCATACCGCCACTAGATTTCAGACTAATTCCGCCAGTGTCAAAGGTAATGCCTTTCCCGACAATAGCGTGCGGTCTGTTATCGCGTTTCGTGCCTTGGTATTGAATCACAATTAGTTTGGCTTCTTCAGCTGATCCGGCAGAAACTGATAGCAAAGAACCCATTCCTAATCGGTTCATCTGCTTCTCACTTAAAATTTTAGAAGAGATCTTTTTATTCTTAGACGCAAGATCAGTAGCTTGTTGTGCTAAATACGCAGGAGTACAAATATTTCCAGGTAAATTTCCGAGTTCTCTTGCCCGGTTTATGGCTCTTCCAATTGCTTGGCCTCGTTTTAAGGAAGACTCCAAACCTTTCTTTTGACGCTTCGGCTCTGGCGAAATAGAAACCCCCTTGATAGCCCAAGGTTTAACCTTTTTGCTTTTTGTCTTGTCATAGCTATATCCAGTAACTTCTGCTTCCTGAGAGATCCTTGCGGCAACCCAATGTTTATCTCTGTCATGAGGCTCGCAGCTGCTTAAGCTAAGGTGTATTGAAGAAGCTCCTATTTTACGACACCTCTTAAATACTGATTCGACGAGTGTTTTTGCAGAGAATGCGCTAAATTTCTTTCTATCGCCTGCCCCGACTAGAAGAATTCGTTTGGCGGACACGTTAGGAGGGCGATAGACGAGCAGTGTATCTCCAAGATTTCCGCTAGCATCGCCGGAATTGACCAAACCACTAATCAACTTCTTTGTTTTTGCGTCCAAAATTTTTGCTTCTTCAGATAAGCTGCCATCGCCCCAAATGGAGACCACTATGCATTCTGCAACGATTTTGTCGGGAGAGCCCCCTTTTACCGAATATCTCATAACCTACCTTAATTACGGCATGTTTCGCCAATTTCTATTTGAAAGGGATTATCCTAAGTTGATTCGACCAGTTAAGCAACAAGGATTAATTATTGACTACTTCCAGTTAGTCAGTGAGAAAGAGCATACGAATTTTCAGATTGATTTCATTTCTTTGAAGAATTAATTGAACCATTCGAAATACTAGTTGTCACAAAATCATGACACCAATAATTACAAATCCCCGGGGAGGAGACTATGACTCGCCTACATGTTGCTGTTCCTGAGGAATTCTTGTTTCGCATGGAGAGGACGGTCGGTCTTAGTGATATTAACTATGCGAAGCACTTAGATTGTGTATCGATGGTGAAAATTCTTCATGAAGCTCGCTTGCAGTTTTTAGCAAGTCTAGGCTTTACCGAAGCAAATGTTTATGGCTTGGGACTGGTCGTAACAGATCTTTCAGTTGATTATATCTCTGAATCTTTTGCAAACGATCGACTAACAATTGACGTTGGTGTTGCAAAGCTCACCCGTCATGGGTTTGACATAGGATTTAAAGTATCAAACGAAGCCCTAGAGACAATTGTGTGCAATGGAAACTGTGGATTAGTCTTTTTCGATTTTGATAAGCATCAACTAGCTAGCGTCCCTTCGGGATTCGAGGAGATGCTGGGTCGCTCTAACCTGCAGCATAAAGTCAAAGCAAAAGTTGCATGACTGAACAGAAAAATAGAACTTCACTGACTTTTATCTAAATATTCTAGTAAACTTCTCTGAACCAAAAATTAAGGTTGGTTCTTTTGATAATCTTACGGTATCTCAGCCAGCAAATATTGCAAGTGACTGTCGTTGTCTCATTAATCCTTCTCGCAATTGGTTTAATTAGTCGCTTCATACAGTACCTGGGTCAGGCAGTTTCGGGAGAGCTTGCCTCAGATGTTCTTCTACTTTTGATGTTTTATCGGCTACCTGATTTTTTTGTCGTAATTGTACCTTTGGCTTTTCTTTTAAGTATTTTGCTAGTCTACGGCAGAATGAATGAGGACAATGAGATTGTCGTGTTAATGAATTCTGGTTTTGGTGAGGCCCGATTGCTGAGCTACACATTCCTAACTTCTATAATCATTGTTGTGTTTATGGGAGTAGTTAGCCTAAGTCTTGCTCCATGGGGAGTCAGGAATGTCGAGGAAATACGTTTGAATCAAGAACAGCTCACTGAGCTTGACTTAATGATTGCGGGTCAATTTCAGGTTTTTGGCGACGGAACTCGAGCGACCTATACAGAAGGCATTACAGTTGAGGAAGGTATCGGTAGAAAACTTGAAAATGTGTTTGTCGCACTGAGCCCTAGTGCCGTTCAAGATGATTCGGATAACGGTAGTGCCGCCAGAGCTGCACCGCGTATAATAGTAGCGCAAGGTGCTAGACCTTTTATTGATGTTCAGACAGGTGCACGTTTGATGCGCATGGAGAACGTACTTCAATATGACGGGGAACCAGGTATGGCAGATTTTTCGATGGCCCAATTTGATGTTTATTCTGTACTTCTCCCTGAACCAACAAGATTTGAGCCCACTCTTGAGGAGGGGGCTGTCAAAACTTCAATGTTAATAGGNGCGAACTCTTCGGAATATCAAGCAGAGCTCCAATGGCGGCTCTCGGTTATGCTTATAGTGCCTGTTCTTACATTAATTGCTGTTCCTTTGAGTAGGGTGCAACCCAGACATGGGCGTTATAGCAGATTAATTCCAGCTGTAATTCTATACGCGTGTTATTTTTTCTTTTTACAGTTTGCCCGTGATGGTGTGGCAGACGGTTCGCTGAGCTCTACAATTGGTCTTTGGTCGGTCCACCTTCTATTTGGGGTGATCGGNGCNGCNCTTTACTCTTATCGAAATTTTGATTCCTCTAGATTGCAAAGGACTAGCATTGGTTCTTCTTGATAATTATATTCGTAATACTATATTAGTCTCGATGTTGGTTGTGGTGAGTATGCTAACGACACTGGATATTATCTTTAGTCTACTTGATCAAATGGCGGACACCGATGAGTATTTCAGCGNTCTGAACGCTGTTACCTTTGTGTTTTTAACAACGCCAACTACAGTCTATGAAATGATACCTTTTGGTGCGCTTGGTGGAGCGTTAATTGGTTTGGGGGTAATTTCNTCAAATAATGAACTTGTGGTNATGCAGTCTGCCGGTGTAAGTGTCTTTCGAATAGTTCTTTCTNTTCTAAAACCTACTTNCTTAATCATGNTGTTGAGTTTAATNATTGGAGAATTTCTTTCGCCGCCTCTTGANCAATANGCTCAAAGCAATAAAGCAATTCAGCAGAGNGGCGCGTCATCAATCAGTCCTGAGCAAGGTGTTTGGCAAAGAGTTGANAATGAATTCATTCATATTAATGCAATNGCCCCTGGAGGCATCCAGCTATATGGAGTAAGCCGTTACGCCCTCAACGAGCAAGGGCAAGTCTCCCTGACGAGTTTTGCAGAATCTGCAAAGTATATAGATGAGGGTGGAAATTCTTATTGGGAGTTGTATAGCGTTCGAGAAAGTATTTTTAGAGGTGCGGAAATAACAGCTAGGCAACATTTGCGGCAAGATTGGAGTATTTCATTATCTCCTGAATTGCTAAGTGTACTTCTGGTTGATCCAGATGAACATTCCATTTCAGGACTCTATAGTTTTGCAAAATACTTTGAAGATCAAGGACTAGATGGGGACGTCTATCT
>PAWK01000049.1 GCA_002714195.1 Gammaproteobacteria bacterium
ATCCGATAAAATAACAGACTCTCCTTGTTTTCAGCTTTTATGCGCAGGAACTGCTGCATCATTGGTGTGTGGTTTTGTTTTTTGGTCAATTTTTTTCCCAGAGATCGATATTTTCGTCAATTTTACATCGTTTACTTTATAACTTGGATATAAATATTTGAATTGACCGCAATGTTATTAAGCAAAGTTATTCTTGGTTTATCAGTTAGCAGTCTATAAGATTATCGGATGAGTAAACTTGATATTTCCCATGACTTAGTTCTGAAAGTCATAGGTAGATTAAATTCAAAAAAGTTAACGATTGCGACTGCTGAATCGTGCACTGGGGGTTGGTTGGCCCAAGTCTTAACTAGTGTATCTGGCAGCTCTGAATGGTTTCGTGCAGGCTTTGTTACCTATTCAAATCAGTCCAAGCAAGATCTGCTTAGCGTGCCCTCAAAATGTTTCCGTTGCGACGGTCCAGGCGCTGTAAGTGAAGAAGTTGTGCGAGCTATGGCAGAGGGAACTATAGCAGTTTGTAAGACAAATTTTGCGGTCGCTGTAAGTGGTATTGCGGGCCCAGAGGGTGGAACCATAGAAAAACCGGTCGGTACTGTTTGGATAGCATGGGGCTGGGAAAGCAGAGTTCAAACTAAACGGTTTTTTTTCACAGGAGAACGAAGTCAGGTTAGGTTCGCAGCAGTAGAGGCTGCTTTGTCAGGAATTCTTACATTTATTCCTTAGTTTTTAACTAAAGAAAATAAACTATTTGCCTATATACTGGTTGTATGTACAGTAATTATTTGTTTTAATCATACTGTTCGTATGTACAGTGTTTAGCTTGCCTTAGACGCAAACAGAATTCATCAGTTTGTAGGAAAGGGCAGTGCGTAAGATACACAGAATGAATAGCATAGGTTAATTTGATTACGAACACTTCGCGAGCGGTTGGGGAAAATACCGCTATTTGGCGATTACAGATGCCAGTCAACAACTGCATTACTCATGGAACCAGCATCAGTTGTAAGGAAATACCAAGGAAACAACTATGATTGAAGATAATAGCAATAAAGAGAAAGCTCTAGCAGCTGCGTTATCGCAGATTGAGAGACAGTTCGGCAAGGGCTCAATGATGCGGCTCGGTGATACTGACCGTGAGGCAATGCCCGCAATTTCAACAGGTTCCTTAGGGCTTGATATAGCTTTAGGCATTGGTGGTTTACCGAAGGGTCGTATAGTTGAAATATATGGACCAGAATCGTCAGGTAAGACAACTCTTACTCTACAAGTGATTGCTGAAGCTCAAAAGGCAGGTGGGAGCTGCGCATTTATAGATGCGGAACACGCATTAGACCCTATTTATGCTAAAAATCTTGGCGTAGATGTAGAAAATCTTTTAGTGAGTCAGCCTGACACAGGAGAGCAGGCTTTGGAAATTTGCGATATGGTGGTTAGATCTGGAGCACTTGATGTTGTGGTAATAGATTCAGTTGCGGCCTTGACGCCAAAAGCAGAAATTGAGGGGGATATGGGAGATAGTCATATGGGCCTTCAGGCCCGTCTTATGTCGCAAGCGCTGCGAAAAATGACAGCTAATATTAAGAATTCAAATACCTTGGTGATATTTATTAACCAGATAAGGATGAAGATCGGTGTGATGTTTGGTTCGCCTGAAACTACAACGGGAGGAAATGCGCTTAAATTTTATTCGTCCGTTAGATTAGATATTAGAAGAATTGGTTCGATTAAAGACGGTGATGAAGTGGTCGGTAACGAGACACGAGTAAAAGTGGTCAAGAATAAGGTAGCCCCGCCATTCCGACAAACAGAGTTTCAAATTATGTATGGCGAAGGAATTCATCACCTGGGTGAGGTCATTGATCTCGGTGTTAAGCACGGTATAGTTGAAAAGTCAGGCGCGTGGTATGCATATAAAGGCGAAAAAATCGGCCAAGGCAAGAAAAATGTAGCCACATATTTGGAAGAAAATCCGTCACTTGCGAATGAAATAGAGAGCATTGTTAGAAATCAGCTCCTAACGCCCTCGGAAACGCCTGGTGGCGACTCTGAGCTTAATGATGACGTCGTAGTGTTGGCTGATGCCAAATCAAAGGCCGCTTCTTAAAGTATTGTTAAGTTGAAGTCTGAATCCATTTCAAGAAATGGTGAGTCTGCTCTGCGACGCGCTGCTATGGACTATTTGGCCCGTCGCGAGCATTCATTCTACGAACTAAAAAAGAAGCTTCACACTAAATTTCCACAAGTTAAAACCGATTTAATCCATGATGTTGTCCATGCCCTTCGGGTGGAGAATTTACAAAATGATGAGAGGTTTGTTGAATCTTATTCGAGATACCGAAAAAGTAGAGGTTTTGGATATCGGCATATAAGACATGCGTTAAAACTTAGAAAAGTGGAAAACAAACAGGTAGATAAGTATTTAGTTTTAAATGATTCAGAATGGGTAGAGCTTGCGATGAGCGTTATAAGAAAGAAATGGGGAGGGCGAAGACCAGCAGAAATGACCTCCATTGAGAGATCGAAAATCATTCGATTCATGGAAAGTCGAGGTTTTTTATTTTCTCAAATAGATCAAGCCATGACTTTATTATAGTCTCTTAACTTACAGAGATTAAAAAGTATTTTTAAATACAAAACTATAATTGATAGAATATTGGCTAGGTCAGTCGCTAGATAAAAAATAAGGACCTTAATCTTTTACCCGGAATGATCATGAAATTGATAAAGCCTTTTCGTGGCGTAAGACCCACAAAAGAGTTGGCCTCTCAAGTGGCCTCCCCACCTTATGACGTAGTAAGTCGATCTGAAGCAAGAGGAATTGCTAAAGGGAACCCATATAGTTTTCTCCACATCAATAAGCCCGACATCGATCTAGACGATGATATTGACGCTGATCATCCTCTCGTTTATCAGACCGGTAGGAATAATTTAGATGAATTTTTAAATTCTGGGGTACTTATTAAAGATGAGGTCGAAAGTTTCTATCTCTATCGCCAAATTATGGGTCGGCATGAACAGTTGGGGCTGGTCGCGATAGCGTCTGTAGATGCTTACAATAATGGATCTATTAAAATTCACGAGCTTACGCGCCCGAATAAGGAAGCAGATAGAGTAAGACATATGGAAGAACTTGGAGCTCAAGTCGGTCCCGTATTTATGACTTACAAAGAGAACCCTGCTTTGACGAATCTGATGAACGAAGTGGCTGAGAATGATCCTGAGTACAATTTTATTGATGAGTCTGATGTTAGGCATACATTTTGGACAATTCAAGACCGCGACAGAATAGCGTCTATCGAGGACACATTTGAAGAAGTAAAAACTCTTTATGTGGCGGATGGCCATCATCGGTCAGCTGCAGCGTCACGTGTTCGAGAGAGATATAGAAATGAAAATAAGGATAACAATGGGCGTGAGTCCTATAACTATTTTTTAGTTGTTATTTTCCCCCATAACCAAATGAAGATCCTAGACTATAATAGAGTGCTTAAGGATCTGAATGGTATGTCAGCCGGACAGTTTATCTCGGCAATTGAAACTGATTTTATTCTAGAGAAAGTAACTTCCGAGGATGACGCAAAACCATCTAGGTCCTTAGAGTTTGGCTTATACCTCGAAGATTCTTGGTTTAGATTAACTCTTAAGCCTGAGGTGGCGAGCACTATCGAGACGAGTAACCCTGTTGATGGCCTTGATGTATCTGTTCTTCAAAAATACATCTTGAGTCCTATTTTAGAAATTCATGATCAGAGAACAGACGAGAGAATTGAATTTGTGGGTGGAATCAAAGGATTATTGGGTCTAAAGGATCGCGTTATTAGAGATGGGTGGATGGCCGGTATTGCTCTTTACCCTACATCAGTTGAAAGTTTAATGAAAGTTGCTGATGCTGGTGAAGTTATGCCACCTAAGTCTACTTGGTTTGAGCCAAAATTAAAGAGTGGCTTGGTGAGTCACCTATTAGATTAAAAAGGTTACTACAGACTTAAATAAACTCTATCGAGTAGGTAACTGAGTAGGTTATAGATAGGCTAAGCGTTAAGAGTAAATCAAAACACTTAGCCTCGATTAACTAGTCTTGACGCTCAAGCGGCTGCGTCTTTCGTACTAAGTCCCACAAGCCGTCCTTTACCTTCAGTTATTGGTATTGTCTTTGGCTTCATGGCATCTGGAATTTCCCGAGCCAAATCGATGTGGAGCAATCCGTTCGCCAACTGCGCCCCAACAATTTCTATATGGTCCGCAAGCTGGAATTTTCGTTCAAAATTTCTGCCTGCTATTCCTTGATGAAGGTAATTTCGTGTATTTTTATCAGGATGCTTTTGTCCTTTGACTGTCAGAGTCTGCTTTTCGCTTTTTATATCTAGTTCGTCTGACTGAAAACCAGAAACGGCCATTGTAATTTGATAGCGATTATCATTGATCAACTCGATATTGTATGGTGGATAAGAATTTGCGGCTCTGTCAGATCTATGGATGTTATCCAAAAGAGTGGACAGATGATCAAAGCCAACAGTTGTGCGGTATAGCGGTGAAAAATCAAAATTTGTCATGGTCATATCCTTATTATGCCTCTGCGAGGCAAAGCAATATGTAAGTAAGCCTGTATAAAACCAAGCGTTTCGAGAAAATCTACATTGATCTTTCTCTTAAGGGTAGATGTGGGGGTAATGGTCAAGAAATCAAGTGGTATATGCTTATCTAGGTTTAAATTAACAACAACACAAAAAATACGCGAGCATTGAGGTAAGCAGAGTGGTTAAAGAATATTTGGTTAACGAATGTATGCATTTCTATGGTATGAATAAATCCATAAAATCGGTTACCTTGGTATTCTCGAGTTCTTTCTGATTCTTACATAGACTGAAAATTTCTTCGCATCGATCTTTTGTAAAAATAGTAAGAAGGTTTGTCTTAAACTTTTCTTCTAGTAAGGGAATTCCCTCCTTTCTTCTTCTCCTATGCCCAATGGGGTAATTAATTTCAACTTCTTCAGTTACGCTGCCGTCGTCAAAAATTATTTGCAATGAGTTCGCTATACTGCGTTTATCTGGCTCCAAATACTCATTGGTGTACCTTGGCTCTTCCTCAACCGTCATTTTTTCCCGAAGGGTATCAATAATCGGATTACTATGATGGAAGTCGTCTTCATAGTGCTGTGCCGTTAGATTACCAAACGCAAGTGGTACAGCTATCATATACTGCAAACAGTGGTCTCGATCGGCCGGATTATTTAGCGGGCCGACTTTGCTAATAATACGTATTGCAGACTCATGTGTTTTTATCTTTATCTCTTTAATATTTGGCAATCTATCTTTTACAATGGGGTGAAGTCTCACGGCTGCCTCTGCAGCTGTTTGCGAATGAAATTCTGCGGGGAATGATATCTTAAACAAAATGTTTTCCATAACATATGAGCTGTATTCTTGGGAGAGCTTAAAGTCTTTACCCTGAAAAGAAACATCATAAAACCCCCATGTGGGTGTAGTTAGAACGCTTGGGTACCCAATTTCTCCTCTCAACGTCAAATTAGCAAGGTGAACTGCGCGTGATGTAGCATCGCCTGCGGCCCATGATTTTCTGGGACCAGCGTTTGGTGCATGACGGTATGTTCTCAAACTAGATCCATCAAGCCATGCTTGAGAGAGAGCGTCTATAATCTGCTGTTTAGACCCCCCCATAAGCTTGGTGACAACTGCTGTAGAGGCCACTCTAACCAACAATACATGGCAAAGCCCGACTCGATTGAAGCTATTTTCAAGTGCCAGAACACCTTGTATTTCATGAGCCTTTATCATGGCAGTTAGCACATCTCGCATCAGAAAGGGATCTTTGCCTTCAACTATTTTCACCTGCGAAAGATAGTCTGCAACGCCAAGTATCGCACCTAAATTATCCGAGGGGTGCCCCCATTCGGCTGCTAGCCATGTATCGTTAAAGTCTAACCACCTTATAATGCAACCGATATCCCAAGCAGCTTTTACTGGATCTAGTTTGTGCTTGGTTCCAGGCACTCGTGCTCCATTAGGAACAGTAGTACCCTCAACTATCGGGCCTAGCAATTTAGTGCATTCCGGAAAATTTAGCGCCAGAATGCCGCAACCTAGAGTGTCCATAAGGCAATTTCTTGCAGTATCGTATGCTTCGACTGAATTTATTTCGTGGTCGCAAACATAATTTGCTATATCGACAAGCACTTGATCTGGTTTGGGGCGATCATTTAAATCTACATTTGCTGACAATTTAATATCCCTTATTGAACTTTTATACTTTGTTACCTTGAATCGATGTCCAACCATTTTGCTTCACTTGGTCCGGTATACTCCGCGCTTGGCCTGATAATCCGATTATTTGCTCGCTGTTCCATTATATGCGCAGCCCACCCTGTAATTCGTGACATGACAAAAATTGGAGTGAAAAGTTTTGTGGGTATACCCATTAAGTTATAAGCACTAGCATGGAAGAAATCCGCATTACAAAACAACTTTTTTTCTCGCCACATTACTTCTTCGCACCGGAGTGATACTGGGTAGAGTATTTCATCGCCTGTTTCCTCAGCCAATTTTTCAGCCCAGTTCTTTATAATGGCGTTTCGAGGGTCAGACTTTTTATAAATGGCATGTCCGAAACCCATAATCTTCTTTCTCAGGCTTAACATTTTAAGAATTTCTTGTTCTGCCTCATCGGGTGACTTCCAGTTTTGGATCATCTCCATTGCAGCTTCATTTGCCCCGCCATGAAGATTACCTCGTAAGCTGCCTATTGCACCAGTTATGCAGCTATACATATCGGATAGGGTTGATGCGCAAACCCTTGCAGTAAAAGTTGATGCGTTAAATTCGTGTTCAGCATAAAGAATAAGTGAGACATTCATAACTTGCGAGGCTAAATCGCTCGGTTTCATTCCCAATAACATTTCTAGAAAATGACCTCCAATGGAGGAGTTGTCCACACAGGTAGTGATTCGCTTGCCGTGGTGCGAAAAACAATACCAGTAACAGATGATTGATGGTAATACCGATAAAAGTCGATCAGCTATTTCAGTTTGCTGCTCAAACGACGTTTCAGGCTCTAAGTTACCTAATAGAGAGCATCCGGTTCGCAAGACATCCATAGGATGGGCAGAGGCTGGTATCCTCTCCAGTGTTTCTCTTAGTTCTTGCGGCAAATCTCGTAATGAAATGATCTTGCAGACAAAATTATCCAGTTGCTCGTGGTTAGGTAATTCGCCGCGAAGCAACAGGTATGCTACCTCTTCAAATCTTGCTTTCTCGGCAAGGACCGATATATCGTGTCCCCTATATGTAAGGCCTGAACCTGTCTGTCCAACCGTACAGAGAGAGGTTTGACCAGCAACTTGTCCGCGGAGTCCGCCGCTAACTGCGTTTTTATTCACAAAGTTCTCAGATTCAATTAGTTTTCAAAATAGAAATTTAGTCGATGTCTTTGCCAGCAAAAAGCTTGTCTAGTTTTTTTTCATAAGAGTGATAGTTAAGAGTTTCATATAGTTCATTCCGCGTTTGCATGAGGTTAACAACTTCAGATTGGCTGCCTTTATTAGCAATCGTCTCATAAACATTCAGAGCAGCTTTACTCATGGCACGGAAAGCGCTGAGCGGGTAGAGAACAATTGAAACTCCTGCATCTCGTAATTCATCGCATGTATAAAGCGGAGTCTTACCGAATTCAGTAATATTCGCAAGAATAGGAACCTTTAGCGTTTCGGTAAACAGTCGATATTGCTCCAAATCTAATATAGCTTCGGGGAAAATAGCGTCGGCACCGGCTTCAACGCAACCAAGAGCTCTATCTAGAGCGGAATCAATACCCTCTACAGCCAGAGCATCCGTTCGTGCCATTACTAAAAAATCTTTGTCTGTTCTGCTGTCTACTGCAGCTTTTATTCGATCTATCATTTCGATCTTTGATACGATTGATTTATTAGGACGGTGTCCACATCGCTTTTGCGATACTTGATCCTCTATGTGCACTGCAGCTGCTCCTGCTCTTTCAATATTTTTTATTGTTCGCTCTATATTAAAGGCTCCGCCCCAACCAGTATCAATATCAACGAGAAGAGGCAGCTCGGTTGCATCACATATTCGTTTCACGTCCTCTGCAACATCTGCAAGAGTGGTTATCCCAAGGTCGGGGAGACCAAAGGAAGCATTGGCCACGCCGCCGCCAGAAAGATAAATAGCATTATGTCCAGCGCTTTCAGCCAACATTGCACAGTAAGCGTTTATTGTGCCAACGACTTGGAGTGGACGACTTTTGTTGAGCGCGAGCTTAAATTTTTCTCCAGGTGTCATAGTTTTTACCTAAATAACAAATCTTATCTATATGAAAAATTTGGAAAATTTTCCTCATATTTAACCCTCAATTATACACGATTATTCACTTCGGAGGCGACTTCAGTTCTTAGCGAGTGATAGGGTAAAATAACGAACTAATATTTAACGGCTTAATTATTCTTGCATCTGCAAAGATATTTGGATATTAAATTTAATTTTATTATATTAAAATCAATCATATATATATCTAAATTTAAGTATCATATTAGATCAGTCGTGTTGCATAATTCAACTCTATAACAAATGTAAGCGTGATTTTAGATGGCATTTAAACGTTTTCAGGATTTTTTGAGTAACTTGGTTAGTCGCCAAAGACGATTTTTTGCGGGCTTTGAGGAAGTCACCATTGACGAGTTGTTGGTGAAATTAATGGGCACAGTGGGAGAGGTCTCTGGAATTGTTACAGCAAGGCAACTTCTAGACCAGTATTCCGAGATGGACGCAGAACAAAAACTTAAATTTTTTGAACACTTAGAGCAAAATTTCAATGCTGATCAAAGAACGGTTGGTAACGCTTATAGCAACTATAGCAAGGATCCTTCGAGTTCTAACCTTAACAAACTATCAAAAGCCGCAGAACCTCAGCGCCAAGAACTACTGCGGCGTTTAAATTCTACTCCAGATGCAACCCACGACTTAGTTGAGATGAGAACAGACCTTCTAAAGTGCCTAGCCAAAAATACNAATCTTAAATCTGTTGATGAGGATTTTATAAGGCTATTTACATCATGGTTCGGTCGAGGCTTCTTAGTTTTACAAACAATTGACTGGTCTACATCTGCTGCCATTCTTGATCGTATCATTAGGTACGAGGCGGTTCATGAAATCAAAGATTGGGATGACTTACGGAGCCGCATAGATCCGCCTAACCGCCGCTGTTTTGCTTTTTTTCATCCTGCACTTACAGACGAACCTTTAATATTTGTCGAGGTCGCACTAAGCACTAAGGTACCTAGTTCAATAGCCTCGATCCTTGAGAGTGACATGTCAAATAATGAGTCAAACGTCGAATACACGACGGCGACTTTCTATGGCATTAGTAATTGTCAGCCGGGGTTAAAAAATATTTCATTTGGAAACTTTTTAATTAAACAAGTTGTTCAGGAATTGCAGATAGAATTTCCTTCAATAAAAACCTTTGTGACCCTGTCTCCAATTCCCGGATTTCAGACTTGGTTATGCTCCAAAGTAGAGGAAGAATTGCCAGAAATTAGTGGCCTGCAGTCTGAATTAAACAACGTGCCTAAATCCATTGAGGAGCTCAAGGCCAATAGTGACCTTATCAAAAAAACGGCGTTTAATTATTTGCTTCGAGTAAAGAAAGGAAAATATCCGTCCGACCCTGTTGCGAGATTTCATTTGGGCAATGGAGCTTCAATTTACCAGTTAAATGTAGGTGCAGATTTGAGCAAAAAAGGGTTAGATCAATCGTGGGGCACAATGGTTAATTACTTGTACGATTTAAATGACATTGAAGAAAATCATGAAGCTTATGCTACAGAAGGTGAGGTTAAGTTTAACGATAAGCTAAAGTCCCTTCTTACAAGGGAATGAGAGCTCTAGAGACACAATCAAACCACGAAATAAACAGATTGAAATTTCAAAAATGTAAACAAATATTTTTGAAATCCACCTTTTGTTAATCAGATAGATTAGAGTTATATCTCTTTCTCATTGGGAGCTTGCCGCCATATGCTGGAGGATGCCTGGTTTTTGACTTTCAAGATAGGAAATCTCATAGTCATAATTTTTGGCGCTCGAATCCAGAGTTTGAGCTTCGCTAATTGCTTGTGCTAAATCGGCTTTAGCAGCTTTCTGAGTAAAATAGGGGCCAGAAATTTTGACTTCCAGGCTCGGGTCGTNAGGAGCTTTAGCTACTATNTAGTAATTCTTTGAATTCACTCGGGATTAGTTCTCAGCTCTATTTTAGTGGTCGCAAATCAGCTACCGGTTATATCGGCCGAGTATTTAAAATCAAGAGATAGAGTTATTCAAGCTTTAAGGACATAATTTTTGTTTTTTCAAAAAGTAGTAATTTATTTTGGGATATCGATGAATAATGCAGATATATCTTATAACATCATGTTTCACGNAGAATAAGCGAAGTTAACTTTCATTTATGCTTGATACTAAACCGCTCCTTTTGGGTAAAGGGTTTCCCAAAATCATTAGAGGTTCGCTCGAGATTTTGCAGGTAAATCTGGGCTACAAATGTAACCTCAGTTGTACCCACTGTCATGTTAATGCGGGGCCATCCAGGATTGAACAAATGAATAAGGAAAACGTGGATGCCGTTCTCGATTTTATGCGGAGTGCCCGTGTTCGCACTCTCGACCTTACCGGCGGCGCGCCTGAGTTAAACCCTAATTTTAAATACTTAGTCCAAGAGGCGACAAGTTTAGGAATCGAAGTTATAGATAGATGTAACCTNACCATTTTGCTGGAGCCTGGTTTCGAGGATTTGCCAGCTTTTTTGGCTGAGCAGAGAGTAATTATTACAGCTTCCCTACCTTGCTATTCAGAGCAGAATGTAGACACGCAAAGAGGGAAGGGAGTGTTCTCTGACAGCATTTCTGCGTTACAGAAACTAAATTCTTTGGGTTACGGGGTTAGTTCTGACAAACAGCTTAATTTAGTTTTTAATCCAGATGGTATTAGTTTACCTCCAGAGCAATCAAGCTTGGAGAGACAATATAAGTCAGAATTATATGATCAGTACGGAATTGTATTCAACAACTTACTAACTATTACGAACATGCCTATCAGTCGTTTTGGAGGGATGCTTCTAGCTAAAGGTTTGTATGAAGAATATATGTCAAAACTAAAGAGTAGTTTTCAACAAGCTAACTTAACTACTGTTATGTGTAGGACTTTGCTAAGCATAGATTATCAAGGTTATGCATACGACTGCGATTTTAATCAAATGCTGGGTCTCGATTTGGTCAAAGGAGGTAGAACAAAGATCCATATTACAGACTTAGTGGACCTTGATCTTAAGGGAAATCAGATAAGAGTGGGGCAACATTGTTTTGGTTGTACTGCGGGACAGGGTAGTAGCTGCTCTGGTGCGCTAAAAAACTAGAGAGAATGAAATCTGTTTCTATAATTATCCCAGTTTTAAATGAAGAAGAGACCCTCCTCTCAAATTTAAATTCCTTGCAAATACTTCGGTCAAATCAATGTGAAATTATAGTCGTTGATGGAGGCTCAACAGACCGGTCTGTGGAAATTGCGAGACCTTTGGTCGATAGGCTTCTTGTAACAGGGCGTGGTAGATCTCTTCAAATGAACTTTGGGGCGGAAAAATCGCNAGGAGAGATTTTAGTTTTTCTACATGCTGATAGCAGAATTTCCATGGATGCCATAAGTCAGTTATTAGAAGACACTAGAAGTCTAAGCGATTTTTGGGGCTGGTTTAGACTGACGTTTGATAATTCGTCCTCGGCGTTTTTACTCATTAGCGCCTTTATGAGATTGCGCTCCAGAATTACAAAGGTTTGCACTGGCGATCAAACCTTATTCATAAGCTCTCGATTATTCAAACGCATTGGTGGATTTCCGGGTATCCCAATAATGGAAGATGTTGCGATATCAAAGATTCTTCGAGCTTGTATTCCTCCAATCATATTAAAAAATAATACGCTATCGTCTACAAGAAGATGGGAGCAACAAGGGGTTTGTAAAACAGTCATATTTATGTGGCATTTGCGTTTGCTGTATTGGTTCGGGGTTTCGCCACATAAACTGGTAAGGAAATATTATCCTAACCACTTACTAACAGATATCAACAAAAAAAGTCATCCAATAAAGTATAAATACCACGATGCTTCGATATTGCTA
>PAWK01000050.1 GCA_002714195.1 Gammaproteobacteria bacterium
AACAATGCTTGGAGTGAAACAGATTCCGTCTTTGAGTCACTTAATTTTTCGTAAACATCGGCTACAAAAGAACTCTTTTCCTCTTTATACAGAACCCCCACTGCAATTGGAAAACTTGGTCCCGTCATCGATGCTAGCAGCTGAGCTTGAACTTTGTTCAACTCATCGTGGATCAGGATCTCTGCTTCGTTCCCTAAGCAGGGTACTACCTCAAGAGCTAACGTTTTCCTATCGAGTTTGATGCCTTTCTCATTGTCTTGTCCAAAAGTTATAGGCTCTCCATGGCGTACCTCAACCCTAAAATCCGGTGCTAGCTTTTTGTCTTTCACTTGGTTAAAAACACCGTCGTTATAAATTGGACAGTTCTGGAGAATTTCTATAAAAGCAGTTCCATTATGCTCACTACCCCTCTTTACTATTCCCGATAAATGTTTCGATTCAGTATCTATTGATCGGGCAATAAAAGTTCCACCTGAACCAAGACCCACTAAGCAAGGCGACAGTGGTGCATCAATAGAACCGCTGGGTGATGAAGGAGAGTGCGTACCGACTTGAGAGGTGGGAGAGTATTGACCTTTTGTTAACCCATATATTTCGTTATTAAAAAGAAGGATCTGAAGGTTAACATTGCGCCTAATAGCGTGCATCATGTGATTACCACCGATACTGAAGCCGTCCCCATCTCCAGTAATTACCCAGACATCCAATTCTGGATTTGCCAACTTTACTCCTGTAGCAATGGCGGGCGCTCGACCGTGAATCGTATGGAAGCCAAAAGTGTTCATGTAGTATGGAAAACGAGAAGAACAACCGATACCTGATACAAAAACTTGATTTTCCTTTGGCCGATTGAGTTCAGGCATAACTTTCTGAATAGTCTTCAGTATAGCGTAGTCACCGCAACCGGGACACCAACGAACCTCCTGATCCGTAGCAAAGTCTTTAAGTGTCAAAGTTGGTAAAGCCTGATTCATCGCTCTTACTCTTTCCTACAAATTCCTATACTTCTCAACGATAGCGGCCAAAATTTCGCCAATCTTAAACGGCTGGCCGGCAATTTTGTTAAGCCCTTGTGCATCAATAAGGAACTCTGAACGAATCATTTTAACGAATTGGCCAGTGTTCATTTCTGGGATCAAAACAGAGTCAAACTTTGATAGAAGCTCTCCGAGATTGCTGGGCATCGGTGCTAGGTATCTTACATGAATATGCGATACCTCCATTCCCTCTGCGACGGCTTTTTTAACCGCTTGATGAATAGCACCATATGTAGACCCCCACCCCAGCACAGCAAGCTTTCCTTGATTCTTACCAAAACACACTTCCTGAAGTGGAACATCTGTCGCAATCTGCGCAACTTTTTGCTGCCTCAACTCCGTCATTTTTTGGTGATTCGCGGGATCATAGGAAATATCGCCCGTCTCGAAGCTCTTCTCAATCCCGCCAATTCGATGCTCCATACCGGGCGTGCCGGGCCTTGGCCAAACTCTTGCGTTGGTTGTTTTATCCCTTATCGACGGTTTGAAGTCTGTAGGATCATCATAGTAATTAACCCTAAAAGGCTTCAGTGAATCAAAGTCTGGAATTTTCCATGGTTCAGAAGCATTTGCTAGATAACCGTCCGTAAGAATCATAACTGGCGACATGTACTTTATAGCAAGCCGAACAGCTTCAATAGCCACATCAAAACAGTCAGTTGCGGTCGAAGTCGCGATAACCGGTATAGGGGTGTCACCATGGCGACCAAAAAGAGCCATGTTGAAATCTGACTGCTCCGTTTTGGTCGGTAGACCAGTCGATGGCCCACCACGCTGCGTGTTTACAATCACTAACGGGAGCTCAGAAGCAACCGCTAAAGAAATACCCTCAGCCTTCAGCGCGATTCCTGGACCAGCACTGGAAGTAACTCCCAAAGAACCGGCAAAAGACGCACCCATCGCTGAACATACCGCGGCAATTTCATCTTCAGCCTGAAATGTTTTCACACGAAATCCTTTCTTGGAAGACAACTCATGCAAAAGGTTAGACGCAGGCGTAATCGGATAAGAGGCAAATAACAAGTCGATTTCTGCCAATTCTGACCCCGCAATCAATCCAAACGCAAGAGACTGAGTGCCTGTGATATTCCTATAAGTGCCAGGCGGCACCTTAGCTTTCGGAACCTTATAGACATGGATGCCCGCGGGTAGCTCAGCTGTCTCTCCGTACGCATGACCGGCATTTAATGCCGCTATATTTGCTTCAGCAACGTTGGGTTTTGCAATAAATTTCTCATTCAAACTATCTATCGTTGCAGTTCGGTCACGATCAAAAAGCCACATAACCAATCCCAGGGTCCACATATTCTTGCATCTCAATGCATCCTTGTGACTGAGACCGCATGGCTCCACTGCCGCAAGCACTTGTTTGTGGATATCGATGCTTAGGACTCGAAACCCGTCTAACGAATCATCTTCAAGCGGATTAGACTCATATTTAGCCTTAGCTAAGTTCTTTTTAGTAAACGCCCCGCTATCCACAATAATCAACCCGCCATTTACGAGCCTCTCTAAATTTGTAACTAGTGCTGCAGGATTCATGGCGACGAGAACATCAACGTCATCACCGGACGTCGTGACATCTTCCGCCCCGAAATATATTTGAAAGGCCGAGACACCAAAAGTCGCACCAACAGGCGCTCTTATCTCGGCCGGAAAATCCGGAAAAGTTGAGAGATCATTTCCATAGAGAGCAGTTGCCTGGGTGAAATTAGTCCCCGTAAGCTGCATACCATCTCCCGAATCCCCGGCAAACCTCACCACGACGTCAAGAGTTTCTCCACCGCCTACCTCGAGATGATCTTCTGTTTCTGTGACAACTTGCATATTCGCCTTAAATCCGATTAACAAGAGGAAGCCCGTTAATGACAGGCTTTTATTCGTATTTTTTCTTGCAAGACCGCAAAATGAGGCCGGATTTTACCAAAATAAACCGTGCTGGTCTTATTTTACTACCGGTTTTTCATAGTTTTCTATTTGATGGGTTTTCTGATGATCAGACAAGCATTACCATGTACATTTTGTATACATGCTTGAAATACACCATAATTTCACCCCATTGATGCCGGGTTTTGTGATTTTTCTTATAAGCTTACACGTAACATACGAGCTCGGAAAGTTTCTAAGCGACGGGAATTTTGCTTTCCTTCGTATAGGTTATTGTCATGAATTTTCTTAGGGCAAGCGGCATGTATAAAAACAAAATTCTTGCGATGGCAACGATTTCTGGGATTACCTTGGCGTCAAGCACCCTCGCCGGAGACCTTTTCCAAATGACGGTGGCGGACCTCGGCTGCCAAGATCTCCTCGTTCGAATTAAACCCGCTCAGTCTTAGTTTTTTGATAGAGCAGAGATATAAAATGACGTTAAAAGATTACTCCAACATCAAGCGCGGCAAATATAGGCACTACAAACAAGGTGAATACGAGTTAATAGATATCGTACATCATAGCGAGACAGAGGAACCTTTAGTCCTCTATCGGACACTTTACGGTAACTACGACCTTTGGGTCAGACCTTTTAAAATGTTTTTTGAACATGTCGAATTTGATGGGCAGCAAATACCCAGATTTGAATATGTTGGCGATGATTTTTCAAAATGATATTAAAATCAAAGATGCCTCCACCCTTTCTCCCTAAACTGGGGCAAGCAACGATTCTCGAAATGGGACTGGGGCAGTTAGCACCTTCAGAGTGGATGCTGGTCGATGAAGACGCGACAGTATTTTTGAGCCACAAGCTTGAACAACAAAGAAAACACCCTGATCAAATCTATCAAACTCTTCCAGCATCAAAGGACGCACAATCAGAGTTTAGTTCGTTTTTAGAAGCGCATCTGATTGCCGATCATAAATTTCAACGAACTGACACTGACAAGTTAATTAACCCTCAATTTGGTCTCGAGTGGAAAGGCTCTGAAAGAGACCTTTGGTCAGCTAGCTTATGGGTCCAGGAAGATATATGCCTTCTTGAGGAAATTAAAGAAGAGTACATCCTATCAGCCGCCAGTATATGCTCACCATCAAATTGGGATATGCCGAGTAAAATCGGAAAGCCTGTAAGCGAGATCCACAACCCAGTGCCGGGGTACAAGAATCAAATGTCAAACAAGGTCGACAGATTGATGAGAAATCTCAAGCCTGGAAAACCATTAAAGAGATTCAATTGGTCAATTCAGCCGCATGGAGACTTGTATTGGAAGACAGATGTCGATATTAAAAAAGAAACCCTACAGAAACATTGGCGCGTTGAAAGACAAACATTGCTGCGTCTTCCATCCACTAATGCGATCGTCTTTGGTATTCGGGTTTTTCTCCATAGCTTCACTGCCATGGCAAAAATTCGAGGCTTCGATAATGCAATTGCTGCGATAATCGAACGTCTGCCTAAAGAACAATCAATTTACAAAAACCTGCTATAGGCTTAGCGCTTTAATTAAGGAATTGGGCTATACTCCGCGCTCAACGTGGGGAGTCAAAAAATTAGCAGTCCAGAAGTCCATTCCGAGCAGACGGGTTCAAGTAGTCTTACCGTTTTTAAGATCCCTCAATTCCGCTGGTTATTTTTTGGAAACCTTTCATTCTTTCTCGCAATGCAGGGCCAGATGCTCACGCGGTCTCTTCTTGCCTGGGAATTAACTGGAGAAGCAACAGCTCTCGCCTATATAAATTTAATCATCGCCGTCCCGATGATTTTTGCTTCACTTATTGGCGGAGCAGTTACAGATCGTGTGGAGCGACGTAAATTATTGATTTTTGGACAGACTCTCATTATTGCAAACGAACTATTTATTCTTACCCTGTTATTGTTTGACCAACTCGAATTTTGGCATATGCTTTGTACCGCTTTCGTTGCTGGCTGCGCTTTTCCTTTCATTATGCCAGCTCGGATGGCAATCACCGTTAATGTAGTTGGGCCTCAGCGTATTCAGAGCGCACTAGCATTCCAAGCTGGGGCATTGAACTTTACCAGAGTTTTTGGACCCGCCATAATGGGCATCGTCATAGCGCAATCCTCGTTTGTTAACGCGTACTACTTTTCAACGGTGCTCTACGGGTTTGCCACATTGTTTATGTTCGGGATAAAACCTAATTATTCTGTTGAAAATCCATCTGAGAAGAAACCTTTGTTTGCTGATATTGGATACGGGTTCAAATACATTTTTGAAAACCGATCCGTACTTATTTGTTTACTCTTTGGTCTATTACCAATGTTTCTTGCCATGCCTTTTCAGAATATCCTAGTTGTAATGGCAGATGAGACCTGGCAAGCGGGTGAAAGCGGTGTAGGCATTTTAATGGCTGCAGGTGGCATTGGAGGGGTAATCGGGGCCCTATGGATAGCAAAAAAAGGTGACAGCGGCGGGCAACTAAAAATAATGCTTGGAAGTACCTTTTTCTTTGGAGTATTTTTGGCAGCGTTCACCCAAACGACTAATTTCTACTTTGCTTTGATCCCATTGCTTATTGCCAATGTTTGCGCTAGCGCATGTCAGACGGTAAATAATGCAGCCATTCAATTACTTGTTGACGATAGCGTCAGGGGGAGAATGAGCAGTTTTATGTTGTTATCCTTCGGATTGACGCCCATAGGTGTTTTCCCAATGGCTATCGCGGCAGATAGTATCGGTGCGGGGAACGCCATTCTTGGAGCATCCGTAGGGCTAATGGTGGCAGTTATCTTATTCTATATGGCCAGCACCACACTGAGAAATTTAGATTCAGTATTAGATCTGAAATTGAACATTGCAAAATCTTAATTTTGAGTTTGTTCGGCCTCAATATAATCTTCATATCTTCTCTCAAGATCTTCTATCGCCCTTAAAAACCCCGCTGGATCTACAAAAGTTTCGGGATTGTAAGGCTGACCAGAACGATACTTTTCATGCATGTTGTATTGGCTATTATGAGCCGCAACCCAAACATCAACCTCTAATTGTTTCTGTTTTTCGTAGGTTTCAATGAAGTCGTCGGCGACTCCGCTATAAGTTGGGTCTATTGTTAAGTTCTTACCATTATTTATAGTTCCCATATTCGCAACCAGCACATTGTATTCTTCTTCATCTTCGCCAATCACTGCCATAGAATAACTCGAACTTCCCTCTGTATGGCCTGGGTGATGATGGACAGTCAATTCCAGCTCGCCTAGCCTAATGACCTCACCATCTCTAATTATTTTATCTACATCAACTGGCTGAAAACTCTCACGCCCACCAAAATGAGGATCACTAAACCCTCCGTCCTCCAAAACTCTGGCGTCTCTGACTGTCGCCCATATTTCTGCGCCAGTTATTTGCTTAATCTCCGCAAGAGCAGCAGTGTGATCCCAATGTGCCTGCTGTGTTAACAAGATTTTCACATCCTCAAGACTGAAACCCAATGACTCAATGTTGTTTCGAATCATCTGAGTCGAATCTCTGAGTCCAGTATTGATGAGGATGTGGCCGTCGTCGGTAGTAATTAGAAAGACACTTAAATCGTAGCTTCCAACACCATAGAGATTGCCAATAATTCGAAAACCTTCAAACGGTCTAACCCAGTTTTCAGGAGGGCCCACAGGACTTGGTATACGCTGCTGAGCAAACGCGACCGTAATAGAGGAAAAAAACATTAGCATAAAGGCGAATGACGGAATCAATCTCTGTTTCATAACTAATCCTCTTACTTTAAGCATAATTAGCAACTTGAGTGCCTAGGTTAAGAATTGACCTAACGGGGGATACGTGAACTGGTTTTACTCTGCCACGAATCCTTTCCAAGTGCTCATGTAATCAATAAACTTTTCGGATAAACCCTCTTTTTTCAGATGTTCCCGAGAAACTGGATTTTCGACTGGCAGGAAATTGGTGTCCTGCTCCATGAGCAATGGGAAATTGTGATGTAAAATGGCTGCCCTTCCCAACATAATCCAATCAATGCCTTCTGCAAGAATTCTCTCTGCATCATCTGGTGTACGAATTTTTCCGGCTACACCTAGCCGTACTTCCCCTCGATCAATCTCATTAAAATATGACAGAAGACTCCGGCCTTGTTTTTCTTTTTCATTCGGCTCTTTGAACACGTCCCAAAGTGACATATCAAGAAAGTCGATGTTGCCTTCTTCGCAAAGTCTCTTAGCTAAAGCGACACTCTCATCGAGTTTCATGCCAAAACGCTCGGCGGATAAACGAACGCCAATAATAAAATTCGGCCCGCAACTTTGGCGAATTCCGTCTATCATATCAAATAGTATTCTAGACCGATTAAAAAGACTCCCGCCATACGCATCTTCCCTTCGGTTTGTTTCTTGACTAAAGAATTGGCACAAAAGGTAGCCGTGAGCTCCATGTAATTCAATTCCATCAAAGCCGGCCCGTTCGGCACGAATGGCAGCACTAATGAAATCCTCTACAACTTCCTCTACTTCTCGCACAGATAAAGCTCTAGCTCCAGTCTCTGCATTATCTGAAGGACACAAAGGAGTTAGACCTGTCACTTCTTTTGGTGCACGCATTCCCCCATGATACAACTGGCAAATGGCGATGCTCTGCTCTTCTTTGATGGCTTTTGCAAGACGTTTTAGGCCGTCAATGTGGGTCTCAGCAAAAACGCCAAGCTGCCCAGGAAAACCCTTACCAACCTCTTGGGTATGAGCGGCACAGGTCATGGTTAATCCGAACCCGCCCTTGGCCCGCATGGTTAACCAGTGAAATTCCTCCTCAGAAAGCACGCCGTCCTCATGACTTTGAGAGTTGGTCAGAGGAGCAAGCATGAATCGATTTTTCATACTCGGTCCACGTTTAAAACTTAAGGGTTCAAATATAGCTTTCATATTTTCCTCATAAAAAAACGGGCGTTGTCTTAAGACCACGCCCGCATTTTAATAACGGCCTTTATTAATCAATCAAGCGCGGAACAAAACGGGTCACGCCCGCAACCACCCCTACTTCACCGCCGTAAACATTTCCATCCCTGTCTGCTGTGACACCTTCACCCATGCAACCGATTCCGCCCATGCCGGAGAAACCTCGCCCTCCGCAATTATGCTCTGCGACGAAATAAAGTACCTCTCCGTTCCGCGCATTTCCAACACGCAGACCTTTTCTCCACCCACCTGGGTTGTAGTTTTGATCGGTCTCAGAATCTATGGCATACAGCATGTCATTAGTTGGATCAATGTAAAGACCAGAGATACGGCTAAACTGATACCAAGTATCTAACCATTCACCATCTTGATTAAAAATCTGAATCCGGTTGTTACCGCGGTCAGCTACAAATAGACGTCCTTGAGAGTCCATAGCCAATGAATGTGGAGAACGAAACTCCCCGTCTTCCCATCCATACTTCCCAAAATGACCGATATAGGTACCATCCGGCTCCCACATGGTTATTCTGCTTTTAGTCTCATCACTGGGTTCACCCTGAAACTGCGCGCCATGAGTTTCAGCAATGAAAATCCGGCCGTTAGGTGCTATTAATACGTCGTTAGGATCGGTCAGATGCGTTGGTGGATCTCCTAGTTCGCCAGGAGTACCAATCGTCATCAGCAACTCGCCTTCAGGACTAAACTTCAGCACAGTACTTCCGATGTTGGCCGCCGCCGGATTCATCATTAGTTCGCGCTCATTCGCGATGCGAGCATCGGCGATCCAAATATTTCCTTCTCGATCAACATCCATGCCATGAGGCCAAAGAATCTGGCCAGCACCAAACTGTGATACCACTCGACCATTTGNGTCAAGTTTTACGATAGGATCAATATCTGGGGTTGTAGCACACTGGTTTGTGCCGCAGCGATCTCCTGCCCATATATGAACTCCATCTATATCAACGTTTATCGCGCTGACAGAGCCCCAACTTCTGCCATCGGGCAATGTTCCAAAGTTCCTCTCTGTAACATAAGGGTTCGGTAGATTATTTATCGGCTGCTGACCCGCATGGGCAAGGGGTTTTCCCGATTCTGCCATAGACCCACGCTGCGCCAGTGCTCCTGTTGAAACTAAAACGGCTGTCAATCCCAGCCAGCTTGCAAGAAGCATGGTTCTAACTGTCATTTTATTAGTTCGTTTCATATCTCTCCCCTCTATATCCAATGTTATTCTCGCTCTAAGCATATTCTTATAGTACCTAAGCGAACATGACTTGATGCGCTTCNTATGTCAAGCAGACTATCTAATCCTTTTGGTTGGAGATTACNAAATTCATTAGTAGATTTCCTTTAAATACTTAAAAATTCGGCTATGATGAACCGCCGAGAAAGACTTCTAACACTTGTTTTATTGACACTACTTCGGCCGTTGAGGACAACTAGAGCAAATCAGAGTATGAAAGACAACCTGATACACGCAATTCTTTTCATGGCTGTGCTTATGGCCATGGTGCTAGCTGCAATCTGCTTAGCCGATATGGTCCCTGATGCGGCAGGCAAGCCACACCCCTATTACTCTGGTCTTCAAATAGGTGGCGATGGCGCGGCGCGGCTTGAGCATGTAGGCCTTCTAGGCTTTTCATTTCAGTGTTTATTACTAATTCAAATTAACCTCCTCTGCATCTTAGGCGTTCCAGATAGACATAGAACTTATGATCTTTTAGGCTACATGCTTGGAAGCCTAGCCTTCATGCTGGTTGTTGCCTGGAAGATGTATTTTGGACATCAAAGCTTTTTAACTACTCAAGAAACCAGCTACCTATTTGGGTTTCCAATAGCAACTGCGTGGCAAACCTATGGCACTTGGTTGAGCGCCATACCCCTAGTCCTAATCTATAGCATAGGATTCAACAAATTTATCTATTCAAAGGAAGACGAAAAAATGTTCGATGCTCTTCTGGCGGAAGCAATAGAGAATAACGAGTAAGACTCTTGGAAGCGTTCAGGCAAGAAATCATAATAAGTGCAGTCATAATCTACATGATTTTTTGCATTATGACTGGGCTCTGGGCAATGCGACGTACCCACGATACCAGTGATTTCTTTATTGCTAGTCGGGGGCTCGGACCTATTGTGGTGAGTCTTGCTTTGTTTTCAAGCACACTAAGCGGTTTTGGTTTTGTCGGCGGTCCCGGCTTGGTTTACTCGATAGGAGTGAGCTCCTTTTGGATGGTGATTATTTCATCTACAGGATATGCGGTATGTTTCTTCCTTGTTTCTAAACGTATTCGTATGATCGCTGAACTAAGGAATTGCATATCACTTCCCGATATTGTCGCAGCCCGCTACGGAAGCGAAGCAGTAAGATTTATGCTGGCAGTTACAATTGTTTTGGGTGTAATGGGNTATTTAGCGACTCAAATTCTCGCTATGGCCGTTGTTATGCAGGCGATACTTTCTGGAACAGAGATGTTTGCAAATATTGGCTTGGTAGCCTGTGTGACAATTTCATCAGCAGTGCTGATTTTTTATTGTGTCACCGGAGGAATCATCGCATCAGTTTATACCGACGTGGTTCAGGGAGCGATAATGATTGTGGCCGGCGCCCTTATTCTTGTTGCTGCCACCAATGTTTTCGACGGAGGAATGCAAGAAGCAACCTCAATTATCCTCAGGGATGATCCAGAAACAGTTATGCCGTACGGCGCAGCAGGAATTATGGCATCCCTAGGTTGGTTCTTTGTATTTGGTTTGGGGTTGGCCGGCCAACCCCACATTATCACCAAGATGATGATGAACAAAGACATAAAAGACAACCGTACTATGCTGCCACTTTCTTTATTCGGTTATGCCATGGCGGCATTACTTTGGGTATCTATCGGAATCGTTATGCGCGCTGCCGTATTGGATGGAAGATTAGAACCATTAGCATTGCCTGACGACGCGGCGTCTGTCTTTCTCACAATGTTTACGAACCCTTTNCTCGCAGGCATAGTCTTTGCTGGCCTTTTTGCGGCTATTATGTCGACGTCCGATGCGTTTTTGAATATTGGAACCGCTGCTATAATTCACGACATACCCAAGGCAATTCAGGGTAGAAGTCTNGATAATGATCTTTTTTGGGCCCGTATCGTGACAGTAATACTTGCTCTTGTTGCTGCAAGCTTTGCGCTCTATTCTCACTTTCAGGATGCAACTTTAGTGGCACTGCTCGGAGCTTTTGGCTGGGGAACATTTGCCGCATCGATTTTCCCAGTGGTGGCAATTGGTCTCAACTGGAAGGGTGCGACTGTTTGGGGAGCCGTGACGGCCATGACTTTCGCNTTAGTAGTCAATTTTGTGTCACAGCTTTCGGGCTACACCTTTCCATATGGCGTCAGTGGTCAACTTGTCGCATTTGTATGCTCTATGGTACTTTTCATTGGAGTTTCTTTAATTAGCCCCAAACCCTCGCTTGAGCCAGATATTGATCGAGTACTCGAAATCTAAAAGACCACAGAGGTTGACACTATACTTAGGATCTCTTCGCAACAGATTCCCACAAATGATGTGTTTAGCTTTTTCTCTGATTTCATTACTTAATACATTAGAAATTTCCGCCGCAAGTTGCACTGACTATGAATATAAGACTAAAAGTGGTACTTGCTACCCAACTTGGTATGGATCAACAGAGAGTGGTGCATTCTTTACGATTGCCATACCGGAAAATTGGAATCCGCAAACAGGCCTTGTAATCTGGAATCATGGTTTTGAAGGCTTTATGACCAGCTTTGAAGCTGCTGACTTATTATCAATACTTGATCCGACTTGGGAGGGGTTTTACACAGGAAGAGTGAAAGAAAAACCTTCACTCGGACCTTTCGCAGATTTTATTCTTTCTCAAGGTTTTGCCATGGCTGCATCTAGTTATAGTCAAACTGGATGGACCTTATTTGACTCACACATAAGTAATGGCGAACTCTATCAGCAGTTCCTCTCAACTATTTCGGAATTGAATAAAATAGCGCCTGAAAGGCTATACATTATCGGTGGTTCGATGGGAGGACTAATCAGCCTGCGGGACCTAGAGTCTGACAATATACCAAGCCCAGATGGAGCTTTATTACTATGTGGCGCAAACGCTGGCTCAATAAATTGGTCCGAGGCTTTCGACTTAAGAGTGATTTATGACTCAGCCTGTAGGGACGTTTCCGGTGCTGAGCTCCCAAGACCTTGGCATAAGAGACCAGGGCTTTTGTTCGGTGAAATAGNCTATTTAGATTCGCTAGATAAATGTGTCGGCATGGCCTCTCGACTTCTGATAGATGAAAACAATCCTTTTGAAGTTCTTGCCTGGGAACAGTTGAATCCAAACAAGGCCCAGAGACTTAAGTATATTCTTANCAAGTCCAAAACAATTAACTCGTACTTTTTAGCTTTAAATCTCTGGTATTCTGTATTTCAGTTGCCTCGTCTAATTAATGAGCCTACCAAGTTAAATGGCATAAATCCCATCTCTAATATTGGNGTTGATTACGGTGACCCGTTCATTAACCAATCAGCAAAAAGAGTAGTAGGCTTGCCGTCATCGAGTGAAAGCTTAAGGAATAATTACACACCCACGGGTAAAGTAAAGAAAACGAAAATTGTTTCTATCCATACGTCTCATGATGGTCTCGTAAGGGTGCAGAATCAAAGCGTGCTTCAAGACTTAATTCCAGCTGAGCAGTTAACCGTTGCTGTAGTTGACGATTCAAATGAACCTAGCCATTGCGGTTTTTCTAACTATGAAGGTTTAGCTGCATGGAAAGAGTTAACTGACTGGGTCGATGGGTCAAAACAGCCCAACGCCTCTGATTTACTTGCCACCTGCATTTCGACAGCACCCAACATGGATGCCTGTAACTATTCGCCCGACTTTACCATCGAGTCATCATTGCCAACNTTCAGCCGAGAGAATTTAACTGGAACTACAGGGGTCAACGTGTTCGATAGTCACTCTGGCCTACTGCATTTCGAATCGTTACAATCATTAGATTCTAATCAAAATTTCAGAGGTTCTCTTAAGCCTCTGAAAACCGATAGTTTGACATTTACAATCAATGAAATTCAANCAACGAATTTTTCCAAAAGGTGGCAACATAGCGGCAAGTATGACCCCGACTTCAGTTTACTCTATATTCCCAAAGTAAGTATCAAAAACAACTCTCCACTTAATACTAACGAATACGANCTGTTTTTCAGCGTTGATTTACAGAGCAATACTGAAATTATAAAACTTCTCGAAATAAACCCTTCGCTGTAGATTGTTCTAAAAGCTATACAAACCATTCTTTAGCATACAAACCTGCTCAATTTTCACGTAAACTCAAATATCCAATTTTCAAAGGTNCAACAAAATAATTATAGGAGAGGACATGAAGTTCTTGGCACAAATCACTCGTGGAAGCTTTGTTTCAATATNCATACTAAGCGGCCTTACTCTTCATGGTGCAGAAAATAGAGCGATTATCACGTCGTCTGAATGGGCAACATACAGAGGCAATATCTCTGGCACCGGCTACTCCCCGCTTGACCAAATAACTTTAGATAATGTTAATGACCTCGAAGTCGCCTGGAGCTACTCTTTAAGAAATGATTCCTCAGAGTCTGCTCGAGAGCCTAACTCTCAAGCCACTCCGATTGTTATCGATGGCATAATGTTCCTCCCAACTGTAGATAGAGTAGTGGCTCTCAACCCGCTGACTGGAGAAGAAATTTGGTCACATTCAGTTCCAGAGAATGCGCCTTCACGCAGGGGCGTTACCTACTGGCCTGGTCAAGGCGGGATCTCTCCCCGAATTTTTTACACAGCTTTTGATCAATTAATCGCTTTGGACGCTGAAACCGGAGAATTAGATTTGGAGTTTGGTGAAGCAGGCAGAGTATCGATGGGAATCCCCTATATTTCTGTTCCATTTGTTTATAAAAACATTATCGTGGTTGGAGCAAACACACCCAGAGGGGCTATCGGTGGGATCGGAAATGCTCGAGCTTTTGATGCGCTGAGTGGAAACAGTTTATGGGAATTTGAATCTGTGCCCTCTGCCGGAAATCCTGGCAACGAAACATGGGAAGGCGACAGCTGGATCGGCCGATTGGGAGCAAACGCATGGCCTTTCTATTTTACGGTTGACGAAAATAAGGACCAACTTTATATTCCCCTCGCATCACCCATACCCTTTGAATACGGTGGAGATCGCGCGGGGGCAAACCTCTATGCTAATTCAATCGTGGCGGTCGACATTCATACTGGCGAGTATCATTGGCACTTCCAAACGATTCATCATGACTTGTGGGACCATGACCCGCCAGCACCACCTACCCTGTTTGACGTTAATTACAATGGGGAAACCACCCCGGCTTTAGCAGTGACGACAAAGTCTGGATACCTATTTGTTTTAAACAGAGAAAATGGAGAATCAATTTATGGAGTAACAGAGTCAGTTGTTCCTCAAAGTGACGTNCCGGGAGAAGAAACGTTCGCTACNCAACCCATACCGATCAAGCCCGAACCAATGGCCCGCGTAAGCTACAATCCCGCAGATCTTGTAACGGCGCAAGATACAAGTGAAGAACATGCTAATGCTTGTCTTGAATTGGTAAGATCATTAGGTACCGTAACTAACGATGGTCCTTATACACCCTGGACATATAGGTCTGATGAAACAGACAACCAGACAACTCTATTATTTCCTGGATTGTCTGGTGGTCCTAACTGGGGAGGTATTGCGTACAATCCTGATAATGGTTACGCCTATGTTTTTGCTGCCAACATTGGAAGTGTTGGTTGGTTGGAGGAGGCCGAACCAGGTTCAGATTTACCCTACACATTAACCGGCCCGGGCCAAAGACCCGGAGGTTTTAACGTGAGGATCAATGAAAAGACTATGCCTTGCCAAAAACCGCCATGGGGTCAACTAACTGCTGTTGACACTAGTAGCGGAGAAATTGCGTGGCAAATACCTTTAGGGATAACAGAGGAATTTCCGAGCGAGCGACAAAATACAGGCCGCCCTGGGCGAGCCGGAGCANTCGTCACAGGAAGTAATTTACTTTTTATCGGCGCTACTGACGACAGCCGATTCAGAGCCCTTGATGCGACTACCGGTGATATTGTTTGGGAAGACCGAATGAACCGGAGAGGCAATGCTAACCCCATGACCTTCCTGGGCAGTGATGCTAAACAGTACGTCCTGATTACAGCTACAGACACACTCATCAGTTATTCACTACCTTAATATCTCGATGGTTTAGATAAGGGAAACGAAAATGCAAAAGTCCAATAAAAATAAACTTCTATACTTTAAAGTCTTAGTTTGCCTATGTATTTTATTCTTCAAACAAGTTCATGCTCAATACGGAACTCAATCCGGAGATTGGGTAAGTTACGGTGGAGACACTGGCTCTACCAAGTATTCTCCTCTCGATCAAATTACTCCTCAGAATTTCGAAGAGTTAGANGTAGCATGGACCTGGACATCAATTGATGCAGAGCTCGATCTTGAGGNAATTCAAGAAATAAACGAAGCTGTTCGCATCAATAATTTTCAGGGCACACCCTTAAAAGTTGGAGATCGACTATTCATCATCACAGCACTAAATCAAGTCGCCGCGCTCAATCCAATAACCGGCGAAACACTATGGTCCTTTAACCCTGAAGTCTACTTGTCCGGGTCACCTATCAACTACATTGGTTACCATAATCGGGGATTAGCCTATTGGAGTGATGGTGAAAACGAGCGGATATTAGCCGGCCTCAATGATGGGTATCTCNTNTCTCTGGATGCCTCCACCGGGCTGCCGGACCCTGAGTTCGGGGGNGGAAAGATTGACCTCGCCGACGGACTTCCCAGAGCCACTAGAGATGTCTTGGATTGGACCGGAGCGCAGCCACTAGCTGTTGTGTCGCCACCAATCGTTGTTGGCAATATCGTGGTTACTTCATCGATCACTCAGGCAAGACCCATTAATCGAGAGCGCCCACCCATGTGGGTTAGAGGATACAATATTACTAGCGGTGAGCACGTTTGGGACTTCCACACAATTCCCGAGGCTGGGGAGTACGGGGTTAATACTTGGGAAGAGGAATCTTGGCGCCGCACAGGCAACACCGGAGTTTGGTCAATGATGAGTGCTGACACGGAGCTTGGGTTAGTCTACTTGCCTATCGATGCGCCAACTGATGATTTTTATGGTGGGAACCGGCCCGGCGATAATTTATTCAGTCAAAGCGTAGTAGCTGTTGATGCACTGACTGGCGAAAGACGCTGGCATTTCCAAATGATCCATCATGGTTTATGGGACTATGATCCTCCAGCTGCTCCCAACCTAATCGACATCACTGTCGAAGGACGACATATCAAAGCACTGGCTCAAGTTACTAAACAGGGGTTCGTCTATACATTTGACCGAGCAACTGGGGAACCTGTATGGATAATTGAAGAAAGAGAAGTGCCGCAATTACCTCTCATCCCAGGAGAGCGTCTCTCTCCAACTCAACCTTTCCCGACCAAGCCCCCTCCTTTCGAAAAACAAGGATTAAGCATCGACGATCTGGTCGACTTCACTCCGGCTATTCATGAGGAGGCAGTAAGCATTCTAGAGAATTATACCTATGGACCGCTCTTCACTCCTCCCAGCGTATCAGTTCCCGGGGGAAATCGAGGCACCATTCTGCGCCCCAGCGCGGGCGGTGGTGCAAATTGGATGGGAGCAGCCGTTGATCCTGAAAATTCAGTAATATACATACCGTCATCAGATTCAATCTCTGTTCCAGTGGTCGTCGAAACTAACCCAGAAGAATCAAGTCTTCGTTATCGCAGAATTTCTTACGGAGGCACTCGAGGACCAAGAGGATTACCTCTACTCAAGCCACCCTACTCAACGATTACTGCAATAGACATGAATGAGGGCGAAATACTATGGCAAGTTCCCAATGGGACTCGAGCACCAAATGTTGAGAATAATTCTGCCGTAGAAGGAATAGACTTACCTCCTTTAGGTGGCGGCGGCAGAAATCCCATCGTTGCTACTCCAAATATGTTAGTGCATGCGCAGAATTATCGAGATGATCCTCTTCTCATCGCCCGTGATAAAACTACTGGCGAGGAGCTTGGTTCCATTGATATTCCTGCACGCGCCATAGCCGCGCCGATTACTTATCAGGCTGGGAATAATCAATACCTAGTCGTCGCAGTCTTGACCGAGCCGTCACCCCAATTAATTGCGTGGAAGCTACCGTAATTCTCTGAATTTTCGGAGTCATCATGGAGAATAAAAGCTTTTGTCGAGCAAGCGGTATCTTGCTCAAGACGGAGAACTGGGGCGCGCAAAAAATGTAGTCCTCTTAGACTGGTTGATAGGCTCAGACGAACCTCACCCTATAGAGTATTTTTTGCTTCAGAAAACCATAAGGAACCTATCACAGCAATCAATGTATTTATGAGCAAACCATAGAACCCTGGATGAAAACCCCACAGCTTGCCGTTAACGACGAAACTGAATTCACCAAATGCTAAAAGCAGAGAGATTAGCAACCCACTGATAAGCCCCATTAAAACAGGCCTTGCTTTCAATTTTGAAAAATGGATTCCCAGCATAAACGCGGGCGCGATTTGGATAAGCAAGTCAAATTTGCGATCGAGCAAAGTTATAAGTGAGGTTTGTTCCTTAAGCAAAATAGCAAGTATGCTGAGCAATGCTACTACGACCCAAGAGCAACGTTTACCTAAGAGAGTCAACTCTGATTCCTTAGCTTTAGGGTTAATATGAACCGCATAGATATCTTTAGTAAACATCGAAGAAACAGACAACATTGCGGAGTCTGCCGTAGACATCAACGCCGCGAGTACTGCACTGAAGATTACAACTACCAACGCGTAACCCAGCAAAGAACTCTCCTGAATTACCCTAAGGATACTCGCAAAAGCTTGGTCTGAGTCAGCGCCTTCTAAGCCAGGAACNTACGCTAATGCATAAATACCAACAATGATTGAGATCAACACNGAAATNAAGGGCATGAANGACATAACNGCAAAGCTACGCTTCAAGGCATTCGTNGAACNAGCCGCATAAATACGCTGTATTGCTTGAGGATACAGCGCCCCACCGATACCAACCAAAAATATATAACTTAACCATTCTCTCAACATTAAAGAGTCAGGTCGCATTAATTTTNCAGAGTTCTGCGAATTTGAGATAGCTTCNGTTGCCAANTGNATAGGCCCAAATTCATGTATCACTAAAAACATCAATANTATAAAGCCCAAGAAAAGCACAGCTCCCTGAATTACATCTGTCCATGCTATTGCTCTAATTCCACCAAGCGTGCCATAAACAACCATGATCGTAGCCAGACTAACTACACCATAGTTATAAGCAATATCGCCGGCTGGCCCAGCAAGACCCTGCATCGCACGCCCCATAGTCATCAACTGAGCAAGTAGATAATTGCTCAGTGCCACTATCATTACGATCGACGCCAGTGTTGCTAAACCCNTAGACTGAAATCGATCCCAAATGAAATCGACTGGAGTAACAAAGTTTCTACTGCTTGCTATGCTGTGTAGTTTAAAAGCGAAGGTTTGATAGAAGACAATTATTGCCATCATATAGTGCACGCTTATTAACCAAGTAAAACCAAGGCGATAGGTTGCGCCTGCAACTCCGAAGACCGTGTTCCCACTATATTGGGTCGCATAAAGCGTTAGAAACAAGACCACAAAGCCAAACCCCCTTCCAGCTAAGTAAAAATCTTGCATTGAATCTTCTTTACGAGCCTTACGCCCCAACAGACCTAGTAAGAGNAATGAAGTCAAATAGCAGCAAAAAAAAACCCATGCACCTAAGCCGAAAGGCAACAAATCACTCACTCTTTTGGCTCCTCCACCCGGAGACAGACCCAAGCTGTAAAACAAGAGGTTAAGAATAAACCACCAAGACTTAAGATTACCCACACAGGAAACCCAAAGATCTGCCTATCANTCTCTGCCGGCCAATACCATGGAATGATAAGAGCGAGTAACAGAAGGTAGATTGCCACGATCCACCTTGGCTTTGNTCGTAAAGAATTAGCCACNTACAGTCCTTAAAGGAGACCAGCTCTCTCGAATTGGTTTAGAGATGATGTCTGATAAATCTATAAGGCTCTTAATATTATGCGCGGTTTTAAANTCGTCGACATAAGGTAGCATCCTTCGAATACCTTGTGCCTTAGGCTCAAAACTCTCGTATCGTAATAGCGGGTTCAACCAAATTAATTTTTTCACTGATTTACTAAGCCTGTCCATCTCGTTTCCCAAACCTTCTGAGTGTTCTCGATCTAGACCATCAGTGACTAAAATACAAATCGCTCCTTGCGCAAGAACTCGTCGTGACCAACNATTATTGAACTGTTTAAGGCAGTAACCGATTCGAGTNCCACCAGACCAGTCNTTAACAGACTGTGACGCGCTCTCTANAGCCAAATCAACGTCCCTNCGTCGNAGATGTCNGGACACATTTGTAAGGCGCGTGCCAAAGACAAAACAATGAACCCTGTCTCTATCATTAGTTACTGAATGCATAAAATGCAAGAACATACGACTGTATTGATCCATAGATCCGGATATATCACAGAGAATTACTATAGGGGGGTGCCGCTGCTTATAACTCTTAAAAGCGAGGGGCATTGTTTCTGGCTCACGCAAAGCTGCCCTCAACGTTCTTCGCATATCAACCTTCTGGTCTCGGCCTCGACTACGATATCTTCTCGTCCTTACGCTTGGTATGGGTAACTTCAGCTTTTTTATAGCTCTCTTTGCATCTTCAATTTCACCCTGAGACATTTGTTCAAAGTCCTTACTCTGTAACACCTCATCACTAGAAAAAGTAAAGCTGGCATCAAATTCTATTTTGGTCTCTTCTCCGCTTTGACTTTCATTTGAATAAGAGTTAGGTGTTAGGGCCTCACTAACNCGCCTGGAGACTTTTTGAGATTCATCTTCCTCCACCTGCACGGTAGGCAACATCAAACCTATCATGCGCTCCATGATTTNCGGGTTTTTCCAAAATATATGGAATGCTTGATCAAAAATCTGNCTTTGGTCGCTTTTTTTTACAAAATTCGAAAACAGAAGCCAGTACAAATCTTCTCGTGACGAAAAGCCTACCAAGGATANAGCGCGAATTGCGTCAAGAACTTCTCTTGGACCAACGGGTAAACCAGCAGCACGCAACATCCGAGAGAAATGAAGAACATTTTCAGCAATTCGCCCCTCAAGCATCTGATCACTCACTAAGAGGCTTTTGCAAGTTCTAGCTTGACTTGTTCCAAAATCCGAGCCGCCTCACTACCACGAATCTTTGCGATATCATCCTGGTACTTAAGCAACGTCCCAAGAGTGTGATCGACTCCTTCACTATCTAACACCATTTTATCGAGTTGCGTCAAAGCCTCAGCCCAATCCAATGTTTCTGCCACTCCTGGAAGTTTAAACAAGTCCTCTTTTCTTAATTTTTGGACAAACGCCACAACCTGTTNACTCAATTGCTCGTTGATTCTCGGTAATTTGGTATGAATAATCTGAAGCTCCCTTTCTGCGGTCGGATAGTCTACCCAGTGATAAAGACAACGGCGTTTAAGAGCGTCATGTATTTCTCTTGTCCGATTAGAAGTAACAATAACTACCGGAGGTTTTTCTGCATTTATAGTCCCAATTTCAGGTATCGTTATTTGGAAATCNGCAAGCATCTCCAATAAAAATGCTTCAAANGGTTCATCAGTTCGGTCNAGTTCATCAATCAACAAAACTGGCGACTTACCGTCATCAGATTTTAATGCCTGCAACAGTGGCCTTTCGATTAAAAATTGTTCGGAAAACACGTCACTCGATAACGACTGCTTATCAAGATTTCCAGACGCTTCGGCTAAGCGGATTTCTATCATCTGCCTAGAATAATTCCACTCATAAACCGCTGAGCTTATATCTAAACCTTCGTAACATTGTAATCGCACAAGTTTTCGGTCTAAAGCCGAAGATAACACTTTTGCAATCTCAGTCTTACCTACACCCGCTTCGCCTTCCAGAAAGAGCGGCTTTCCCATTTTAAGAGATAAAAAGAGTGATGTTGCGAGCGAACGATCGGCCACATATCCTGAACTTGCCAATAAAGACAATACTTCATCTATACTTTCAGGAATACCTGACCCCATAGCTCTAACTACAGGCCTTAACTGCTCGTTTAGTCATGACTTTTACCAAATGAGCACGATATTCCGCACTAGCGTGTATGTCAGAATTCATTTTCTCAACTGGGAGATCTACTTTGTCTACCGAAGTTGGAGAAAAATCTTTATTTAAAGCGTCTTCGAGCCTCATGCCTCGATGTACACAGGCCGTTGCTCCTGTTACGCCAATCCGCACACCATCAGCCGCTTTTACTAAAAAGACTCCAGCTATAGCATATCTAGAAGCGGGATTCTCAAATTTCATATAAGCAGCCACCTCCGCTCTCGGAAATTTAATCGACTTAATTATCTCATCTTCATCTAAAGCTGTTTCAAACATGCCTGTAAAAAAATCGCCTCCCGCAAGCTCCCGCTTGTTTGTAATGACTATAGCTCCGAGTGCGATAACTGCTGCTGGATAATCAGCGGCGGGGTCATTATTTGCAATAGAGCCCCCTATGGTTCCTCTATTACGAACAGCTGGATCTCCGATGTTTCCAGCTAGTTTAGCGAGGGCCGGAATAGCCTCCTTAATCTCACTAGAAGCTGCCACTGTGGCATGAGTCACCATGGCGCCAATTGTCACCGAACTGTTGTCAGAGCTAATTTCTTTTAACTCGTTAATCCCGCCAAGATCTATGAGATTACTTGGATCTGCCAGTCGATGCTTCATTGTCGGCAGCATGGTCTGACCACCGGCAAGAAATTTCCCATCCTCAGCAGCTCTCATTACTTCGGCTGCTTGTTCCACACTGCTTACCTTATCATATGAAAAATTATACATCGCTTATTCCTCGTTAATTTCTACAACGCTAATTGCGCAGCGCGCCAAACGTTTTCCGGGGTCGCAGGCATATCGATATGTTTAATACCTAACGCATTAGTAATAGCATTTATGACCGCCGGCGGAGCACCAATTGCGCCGGCCTCACCACACCCTTTCACACCTAACGGGTTATCTGGCGGATTAGTGGGAGCGTAGTCAACATCAAAGCTAGGCACATTGTCCGCACGCGGCATCGCATAATCCATATAAGAAGCTGTGATTAGCTGTCCGTCTGAGTCATACTGACAACCCTCCAATAAAGCCTGGCCAACTCCGTGAACTATACCTCCATGAACTTGACCTTCGACGATCATTGGGTTGATCAATCTTCCAAAATCATCTACCGCTGANTACTTAACAATTTCCACCTCTCCAGTATCGGGATCTACTTCAACCTCACAAACATGAGTCCCAGCAGGAAAAGAAAAATTCAGAGGGTCAAAAAACGCATTTTCATCAAACCCAGGCTCCAAGCCTTCTGGGTAAGAATGCGGCACATAAGCATTGAAAGCAACTTCAGCGATGTTCATGGACTTATCTGTCCCGGCCACCGAAAAATTTCCTTCCGCAAATTCGATGTCACCTTCCGCAGCTTCCAAAGCATGAGCAGCAATTTTCTTACCTTTTGCGATAAGTTTTTCGCAGGCCTTTGCGATTGCCACTCCACCCACAGCCAATGATCGAGAGCCGTAAGTCCCCATTCCAAATTGAGTCTTAGCAGTGTCTCCGTGAATGATTTCGATATTCTCAAGCGGCACACCTAACTGCTCTGTCACCAGCTGCGCAAACGTTGTTTCATGTCCTTGACCATGCGAATGCGTTCCCGTGAACACTTGCACATTTCCGGTTGGATTGAATCGCACTTGAGCACTTTCCCACAGGCCCACACCCGCGCCAAGCTGACCAACTGCTGCTGAAGGGGCGATACCACAAGCTTCAACATAAGACGATAATCCTATTCCACGACGTTTACCGCGCAATTTTGCCTCTTCTGCTCTCGCACTGAAACCTTCATAGTCGGCCAAGTTTAAAGCCTTATCTAGTGCTGCAGGGTAGTCTCCTGAGTCATAGCACTGCACCACCGGAGTCTGATAAGGAAAAGCATCAACCGGAATAAAGTTTCGCCTCCGAATCTCAGCCGGATCTAGATTCATTTCCTCGGCACAAACATCGACCAAGCGTTCCAACAAATAAGTTGCTTCAGGACGACCCGCTCCGCGCGCAGCATCTACGGGCGCAGTATTTGTAAATACCGCTCTCACTTCGGAATAAATCAGAGGGGTAGAATACTGTCCAGCAAGTAAAAACGCGTAGAGATAGCTTGGAACCATAGTTGCAAAAGTCGACAAATAAGCGCCTAAGTTAGCAGTGGTCTTAACACGCATAGCCAAAAACTTTCCTTGTTCATCAAGCGCCATCTCAGCAAAGGCAACATGATCTCGGCCATGAGCATCCGCCATAAAGGCCTCAGTTCTGTCAGATGTCCATTTGACTGGTCTGTTTACCTTGCGACACGCCCATCCTACAACCAACTCCTCAGCATANACGAATATTTTTACACCAAAACCACCTCCAACGTCTGGACCAACTACTCGTAATTTATGTTCCGGTGCAAGCTGATTAAAAGCAGACAGAACTAAGCGGTGTACATGTGGATTCTGTGTTGTAACGTGCAAAGTGATTTCTTCAGTACCAGAATTATAATCCCCAACAGCGGCCCTAGGCTCCATTGGATTAGTAACCATTCTATTATTTACTAGATCTAATGACGCAATTTTATATGCTGAATTAAAAGCTTCTTCGACCGCGTCTTTATCTCCAAAAGGCCAGTTGTAACAAGTATTATTTGGCGCCTCCTCATGAATTTGTTGTTGAGACTTGTCGGCGGCTGAAGCTGTATCGGTGACTGCTTCAAGCACACCGTAATCGACCTCAACTTTCTCAGCTGCATCCTTGGCTTCGTCCAATGTTTCAGCAATTACCACCGCCACGTGATCGCCGACATAATTTACCTTACCCTGCGCTAATGCCGGATGGGCTGGTGCTTTGTGAGGTTCTCCGTCGTCGCTGGTGACGTTAACCCCGCAAATGAGAGGTCCTATCCCATCGGCGGCTAAGTCATCCCCAGTCAATACTGCAATTACCCCATCAGAAGAGGATGCAACTGAAGTATCGATGCTGTTGATCTTCGCATGGGCATGAGGTGAACGGACAAAGTAAGCATGTGTTTGGCCTACCACATTGACATCATCAGTATAGTTACCCTTCCCAGTAAGGAATCGAACATCTTCTTTACGACGGACGCTCGCGCCTATTCCATTCTCGATCATTTCACTGAGCCCCCATATTCTTTGCGCCCGCTTGGATGGCTTTGACGATATTGTGGTAACCAGTACATCGGCATATATTACCCTCTAACTCTTTTCTAACAGTCGCCTCGTCTAAATCACTTCCATTTCGATTAACGATATCCACTCCGCTCATCACCATGCCTGGCGTGCAGAACCCGCACTGCAAACCATGGTTATCTTTAAACGCCTGCTGCATAGGATGCAATCCCTGATTGCTAGCCAATCCCTCTATCGTGATCACCTCGCACCCCTCTGCCTGGATCGCTAACATTGTGCAAGATTTAACAGAGACACCATCCACATGGATAACGCAGGCCCCACACTGGCTAGTATCACAACCAACATGAGTACCCGTAAGTTTTAAATGCTCCCGCAGGAACTGCACCAACAGTGTTCTTTCTTCTATTTCGCCGCTGACGGATTGGCCGTTGACGTTCATTGAAACAGTTAACATGGTTTCTCTCCCTTAATTCTTAAATGGCATAAAATCTGCCACCAATTTTTCCAAATTCTCATAGTAGCAAGTCGTTTTGATCAGTTTTAAAGATTGATTGACTCAGGTCAAGCGTTATCGTCTGAACTTAACAAGTCGTTAAAATTTCCGAAAAATTCGTCTGACATTTTCTTTGCGGTTCCATCGATTAAACGTGCTCCTAGTTGGGCTAGTTTCCCACCCACACTTGCTTGCACATTGTAGACCAGAATAGTTTCAATACCATCTTCTGTTAAATCAACTTTCGCCGAGCCTTTCGCAAAGCCGGCCACTCCACCTTGCCCCTCTCCCTTGATGGTGTAGCCGTGAGGCGCGTTAATATCTGCTAGTTCAACTTTGAATTTGAACTTTGCTTTTACCGGGCCCACTTTGGTTGTAATTTTTGCTTCAAAAGCGTTCTCGCCGACTGCCTCAAAGGACTCACAACCCGGCATGGACTGTTTTAATATCTCAGTATCATTAAGAGCAGCCCAGACTGTTTCTCTAGTCGCGGCGATTCTCTGCTCGGAAATCATCTCCATTTTTTCTTCCTATATAACGGTTAGGTACTTTCAAATCGAGCCGAATGCTCGCTGACAAATTATTGTTTTATCAACGAATAACTTGACTCTTTTAAGTTATCTTTTGTTACCAACCGACAGCACCACCATCCTTTCTGTGATCTGAGCCAGCCCTATATATACCATTAACCGGGTGGTCTTCCTCTATGCTCCCTCGGGAATAGGTTGGCATCGGCAAGTTTGGATCCTTCGTAAATAAAATACCTTGATACCCACCCACTGCGCTTCCATTGACAGGTCTCACTTCATGCCCTTTTGCCTCAAGTGATCGGCCCACTAGATTATAGAGATTGTGTTCGAGGGAAAGTCGATTGCTATTCTGACTATGAGTAAATCTCGCGGCGTCTGTTGTCATTTGTATATTCATCCCATGATCTATTACGTTTACCATATGCTGTGCGTGAGTCTCAGGCTGAACAGCCCCACCCATATTACCAAACGTCATCAGGGGCTCGCCATTCTGCATAACAAAACCGGCAATGATCGAATGGAATGGCCGCTTCCTAGGAGCAACAACATTTGGAGATTCAGCATCTAGAGAAAACGCCACACCGCGATTATGCAGAATCATCCCATAGGGTGGGATAGCAACCCCGGAACCGTATACAGAGAAGATACTGTGTATGAAAGACACCATGTTGCCCCATCGGTCCGCCGTCGTTAGATAAATAGTTCCCCCATCTAAACCACCTTTTACAGAGGGCTCAGAGGCTCGATTCATATCAATCCGACTACACAGGCTTGCAGCGTAAGACTTGTCTAGTAGCTTTTCTAGAGGAACATTCACAAAAAGTGGGTCGCCATTGTAAGCCTGCAAATCTGAGTAAGCTAATTTTTTTGCCTCGACCATTAAGTGCCAATAATCAGGGTTCGAGGGCCCTAATGAGGTCAAATTTAATTCGTGATGAGGTGCGCAAACCTCGAGTATGTTGAGCATTTCCAACCCAGCCCAACCTTGTCCCGGTGGTGGTAGTTGAAATACCTCAAAACCGTGATAGGTCGTTGAAATAGGCTCCACCCACTCTGACTCAAATTCAGCAAGGTCAGCATGTGTCATAACACCACCACCTTTTTGGACTCGAGCAACAAGAGCATCGGCGATAGGGCCCTTATAGAAAGCATCTCGACCATCTTTTTGAATCAAACGAAGCGCGCTTGCTAAGTCTGGGTTCCGCAAGATTTTATAAAGATCAGGAGCCTTTTCTTTTTCTANAAAAACCGAAGCCGAGTAGTCATCATTTCGTAATTTCCNNTCGGAGGACACTAAATCTCGATGACGTCGTTCGCCCTGCCCCCAACCCTCTTCCGCGATACGCGCTGCCCGTTCAAAAGTTTCTTGGAAACCTAAAGTTCCGAATCGTGAGAGCAAGGCATCGTAACCTGAAATAGCTCCTGGAACAGTTGCCGCATTTACCCCAGAACCAGGAACAGACTCAAGACCTAGATCACTTTTAAAGAATTCAGGAGTCCAACCCAAAGGAGCCCAGCCAGCAGAATTTAGTGCGTATAGCTTGTTCTCTTGCGCAATGTAGACNAAGGCAAACAAATCGCCAGCTATCCCGGTATCATTTTGCGAAGTCACATCAAGAACCGCACCTGCAGCTACTGCGGCATCAATTGCGTTACCACCACTCTGTAAAATTTCCAAGCCTGCCTGAGCAGCGAGCGTATCGCTTGTNGCAACAATTCCATGACGAGCAATTACTTCGGAACGTCCTTGNCCCAGCCATCCCTGCGCTCTTGACCCNNNCGCAGCAACAACATTTGCAGCAGGTGTNGGNGACTCCTCATTTGGAATACCAAACGGATTTAANGACTGCGCAACAACGAAATTACTTNCTAAAAANGTAGAGGCTAAAATAACTTGGGAAACCCTTAAATTTTTTTTCATTATCTGTTTTAACCTTTGCAAAAAATAAGTTAGTTTGAGAAAAATTTCTTAGCTAGTGCTCTCTTGCCAAATGCTGGGCCAACAAGTCTTTGCCGTAATCATTCCCATTCGGCGTCCTCACTATCGTGTGAATGTGATCCCGGGTTGGCACTCCAGCTGGGTTTTTGTGCAGAGTACCAACCGGTCCTTGGTGGTCAAATTCTATTAATATGACGGGGCTATGGATGCGATAGTAAAAAACAGAGTCATCCCTTGACTCGCCGACCCAAGCAAAATANGTATCGTCTATATGTTGCCCNATTTCTTCCATCGTCACCTCCGCATGGGGNTCTCTCAANGCNCCCACAAATGAGCGGATGGTATTCAACAGGTNAAGTCTTTGCTGACTGCTCAAATCACTTCCCTTAATCCCCTCATAATCNAGAACCAAGTTATCTTGATTNGCNGCTGCCACCTGATCATTTCTCACCTTNCTAGNATCGATCGTTGCCCTTTTCNTTTGCCCAGAATCAAGAGATTGCATTAATCTGAGGCCAGAATTCTGCTCCTCTTGNAATATGTGATTTCCTNGANACANTCCCGCATCGGCGTANACCGGCTCACCNCCCCAAAACGCAGGTGTCATTACAACTTGNTCACCCAAAACAAAATAATTAATGACTAGATGATGACCATCGAGTTGAAAGCCCCAAGGGTTGTCAGGCGATGGAATACCCATCATCGTTATGTAGTATTTTTCAGTGCCATACCTTATTGGCTCACCATTGATTTCAAACAGAGTTTGTTCCGTTTTCATAATATTCTGTGTTTGCTCAAACCCCTCTGCACTCAGAGCAACAGCTAAAAGATTCCACGCAGACTCCTTCTGCTCTTCATTCATTTCCTCAAGACTTATCCCCCGACGGGGGAAAATCCCCACATCAACGTTTGACCAATCTCTCCATTCTGGATCACTAATAGCAAAATGTGCCCGCGAAAGATCAGCAGTACTCAGAGTTGCTAAAAACCTGTCCGCCGCCACCCTAATCTGTGAAGTTTGTACTCCTGTGGATTTGATTGGNAACAATCCCTGAATAATCCCATCCGATGTAGTTACCCCATGAAAGGGCTGAGCAATAGCCCTCGCAGCGCCGGCAGAAAAATTTCCTTTCTGTTCAAGTAAGTTTGATGGGTATTGGGACTGGGAATATGCGACGCTTACCGCGAAAGAAATCGCAAGTNTCGGGGCTACGACTTTCGTTATAATCTGCAGAAGTCTCATAATCGTGTCTCTATTTCATTTCTTTATCGTTATATGNGTGGATCAAGAAGGCTAACTGCTCNTGAACAAGTCTGCAACATGAAGTTAAGCATCTATTCACTCATTACCAACTTNAATCTCTCAGGGTCTCGCCATACACCGCTCTGGAGTCTCCATANNTANACTATAGCGATTGCAAAGATCATCGCACAGAAGGTCAACCATGAGACTCGGGGNCCGAATTGCCANACCAATATCACATAATATTGGGCAAATAGCATTGCCCAGTGCAGNGCTACAGAGGTGTACATGAGCCAACGAGTATCGCCAGCTCCCCTCAAGACACCACCCGAAATAATGATAATGGCATCAGCCATTACATAACTGGAAAGACCTATCATCATAAAAGCTGATAGGTCACGAATTTCGGAAAAATCTCCCTCTGGTGGTGAAAAGACCTCAACCAATGGAAACCGAAAGCTAATATATAGTATCGCGAGAATCGCGGAGTAAAAGATCCCAAGGAAGAATCCAGCAGACATGACCTCATCTGTGCGGGCCATGTCGTTAGCCCCAACAAANCGCCCTATCAAACTAATCACTCCAATGTTTAAGCCGATCATAGGAACAAACGACAGTAAATCCCAATTGAACACAATAGCTGCTGAAGCTCCTTCTACCACACCGTAACCCTGGAACATGAGGAGGAAAAGATTAAAAGCAGCAACGTTAAGAAACAACTCAAGCCCTGAGGGAAAACCTAACCTCCAAAAACGGCGAAGAACACCCCAATCAATATGGAAAGAATGCATAACTAAAAATTTAGCGCGGTGTTCCCTCTCCATGTAAAACAGAATAAAAAGCAGACATGCTAGAACACTTGCGATTATCGTCGATAAACCAGCCCCGATGATGCCTAACGCGGGCAGCCCCAGCTTCCCAAAGACCATGACGTAACACAAAGGGACATTAAAAATTAACCCACAGACATCACAGATCATCACTACTCGGGTGCGACCAATGCCCGCAAAATAAGACGACAAACAGGTCTTAGTTAAGGTGACGATTACTCCAAGCATTAAAATAATGTAGTAGGCCTTCTCCAATTCAACTTGCACAGGGTCATGACCTACGTTTTCAAAAATTCCGGATACAAAATAGGTTATAGCCACCAATACAGGTGAGCACATCACCGTTATCACAATCCCTTGAGTAACAACTTTTGAACATTTCTCAAGTTCACCCGCTCCCAAATACTGGGCGGTGAGGGCATTCGCATAAGAAAGGAGTCCAGTAAAAAAACAGAATGAAAAAAAAGCCGCCACTCCACCTCCCAAAGCCGCTGCCATATGAACAGAATCAATTTGCGACATGAAGTAGCGATCTGTAAAAATCATTACCGCAAACGTGCCCTGAGAAACAACCATCGGCAAGGCAATTCTCGCCAATTCAATCAGGGTGTCTTTTCTGAATTGAAACCTGGATAAAAACATAAACAAAAGCCAGTCGCCAAATCGACGATTAGGTAAACTAATGAGTCCTTAATCTTATTTATTCTTACGTACGAACGACTCTCGCGCTTCCTTAAAGTCTTCTCCTAGAGTCGTTAAAGCATTTTGATCGCCATCCATGTGCATTATGCCAGAATTAGCCAACTGAATTGCATTTATACTGCGCTTTATCATTTGTGCTGCCATTGCAGGCCTGTCAGCATAAAATTTGGCGAGCTCAATCACTCTTAAATCCAAAGATTTTCCATCAACAACTTCATCAATGAATCCCCATGTTAAAAGGTCACTTGCCTTCTCTAACTCGCCCCCCATCAACAAACGTTTTGCGATAGAGGGCCCAACGAGGTTATAGCATAAAGGTAGCGCACCCCAACTAAGATTCATGCCAAGCTTAACTTCAGGATAACCAAGAACTGCGCTATCGGAAGCAATCCGAAAGTCGCAGGCTGATGGAATGCAAGCACCTCCTCCAGCGGCTGCGCCATGCAAAGAAGCAATAGTAACTTGATTAATTCCCAGAATCGCTTCGATTAACTCTCTACCAATCTGAGTCAAGCGACTTTTCGCCAGCAAATCTCCCGACTCGCCCGCTTTCCAACGGTCTTCGTCTTTAAGATCAGCTCCGACACAGAAATGCTTGCCTTGACCTTTTATAATAACGACACGCGTCTGAGTATCGTACTTAAACATATTTGCAGCATCTATAATCTCTTTCATTAGGGACAAGCTAAGCGCGTTGCCGCATTCAGGTCTGGCGAGAATTATCGTTGCTAGTTGGTCGGTTTTTTCAACCCGTAGGTACTCATAATTCATCAACGCTTGCCTAATCAGTCCTTCGCCTCAGAGGCTGTCTCTGCCGATAGGTAAGACTCCGCCACAGCCATTCAGCTGGCCCAAAACCGTATCTTTGCAGCCAAGCTACACTGAAGATTAACTGGAAAATCCAGATACCTAGAACGACGAAATAAATTTCATACCGCTGCATTTTACCCCACATACCAAAACCAAACCCGAGGAAGATAATATTACAAATAACTGATTGGGCGAGGTAGTTTGTTAATGCCATCTGACCCACGCATGCGAAGGCATGACGCACTTTTGGGAGAGCATCCAACTTGCAAAGAGTCATTACCATTCCTATATAACCTAGCGCCATACCTAGTCGACCTAGATCATAGGTCGGCCTAGCCGTCGCCGAAAGAAATGGCTCAAAACCACTGCTCAAATAGACAACCTCCTCCCAGGAATTTATGACGAGACCAATAGCAAACCCAAACAACATCATTTTTAGGTAAAAACTCAGTTCTCGCGATGCATCAAAAACATTCCATTTCATTAGAGCCATACCCAAAAGCATCATAGCAGCAGCGTCCCAAAACCCATTAATAAGAAAGAGCACTGTTTGGAAAATCATATTGATTGGAGCTGTGAAAATAAAATTTTCAATATAGCCCTCGCTTCGTGCGTTGGCTTCGAGAACAATTTGTTCTGGCGTCGCTTGTTGGTTCTGCAGGAACTCATCCCAATTTTCCAGAGATTGTTTCTGAGCTTCTGACAGTTCATTACCCTCTGGCAACGAGACAACCTCGCGATAATCAGTATAAAGAGACTTGGTATAAAAATACTGAGATGTATGTATTAGAGCGAGGAAGAGAAACAGAATCGTGGAACATAATGCCAGTTTGTTTGCAGATAAATTCCTAAAAAAGTAAAGAACCAAACCGGTGACGCCATAAGTATATAAGATATCTCCAAACCATAACAAAATGTAGGCATTAAACAGGCCGAAGCCGACTAAAAGCCAGGTCCGTCTGTAATAAAGAGATCTTAATCGACCCTCTTCAGCGTCCGGCTTAGCTAAAAAAATGAGCAACCCGGCACCAAAAAGCATAGAGAATATTGCCCGAAACGCACCCTCTCCCCATATATCGACAAACATAGCTACGGCTAGATTTAACCCAGATACTTCATTATCAGCCGAAGGGTCAAAGTATGCTGCTATGGGTCCAGAAAAAGCAATTATATTGAGCAGTAGAATNCCCAACAGAGCGAACCCGCGCAGNGTGTCGATGGATCGTATCCTTTGTGANTCGGCTACCGGNTNATTGAGTATTGAATTTTGCATGGAAACTTCACCTATTCCAGAATCAGCTGTAAACCCCAGCATAAATTTTTATGGCATCGTTATCAATAAATCTTAAAAGTAAGCATCCTGAGTTTTAAAACTAAAAAAACCCATCTGGACTCATACCTGAAGGGAGTTTAAGCTTGGGCCTACCTTAGATATAAAAGAAAAACTACATGAGAAAATTTCTATTCCTACTTTTTGTAATTTCCGGATGTTCACCAGAGGCTCAGAAAAACACATCTATTGATCAGAACTGGGATACCTATTTAGGTGATCCCGGCAGATCTCATTTCTCTCCGCTATCAGAAATCACTCGAGAGAATGCGGCACAACTAGAACTTGCTTGGTCGTACGACTCAGGAGAGNCGCGAGAAGGTAGCTCAACGATGTACACAAGTCCATTAGTTGTCAACGGAGTGNTGTATGGACTATCACCAAAACTTGTTGCTTTTGCTTTAGACGCNGCAACCGGAGAGGANCTCTGGCGCTCAAACTACNNTGGTCCNGGCGCGGCTCAGAGNGGCNTNATGTGGTGGGAAGANGGCGNAGACAAGCGGGTAATNTACCCTGCCGGAAGCGAGTTAATTGCTCTNANTGCAGACACCGGANANCCAATTAGAAGNTTTGGGGTAAANGGTNGANTAAATCTCAAACCCGAGGACAAAGAGGTNCCATTCTTTACCAGTGTTCCNGGGGTNGTTTTTGAAGACAAACTCATTCTAGGTTTNTCAACGGCTGAAAGTGCAAANTCTCAGGCAGGTATGATTAGAGCATTTGATGNTCGCTCAGGAGCAGAAGTTTGGCGGTTTAATAGTCTGCCTCGGGAAGGTGGGCTCGGNTCNGACACCTGGNAGGAGGGNTCNCTNGAGGATTCTGGNGGNGCNAATAATTGGACCGGAATGGCCCTTGATGAANAGCGTGGNATGNTATTCGTTCCNACTGGATCTGCCACNCCGGACTTTTATGGGGCCTCAAGNACGGGAGANAATTTATTTGCAAANAGCCTAATCGCCCTCGATGCNAGGACAGGCGATTATCGTTGGCACTATCAAACCGTTCGACATGATTTGTGGGATAGGGACTTACCCTCTCCCCCAACCTTAGTCCAGTTAGAGAGAGANGGTGCGCTAATCGATGCTGTNGCTCTGACCACAAAATCGGGCCANCTGTTCCTCTTTAATCGAGACACTGGTGAATCTNTATATGAAATTTATGAAGAGGAAGGATTACCAAGTTCTTTGCCGGGTGAAGTAGTTTCTCCAACGCAGCCGGTCTCNTCNGTNGCATTTACCAGACAANAATTTGAACTCACTANGCGNAATCAAGAGTCTANTGATTATGTGTCAGANTTAATTGANCCNCTCGATCAGAGACCATGGGCTCCTCCAANCACCGCNGGTGTTCTNTTCTATCCAGCGTATGACGGCGGGGCNGAATGGGGTGGATCAGCATACTTACCNGNTGACCACAAACTAATTTTAAACGCGCANGAGATTGGCGGTATTTTGAGGGTTTATGAGAGNCCTCCTGGTTTTGCAACGGGTCTTTATTCTGAAAATTGNGGTNCTTGTCATGGCGCCGACAGAGCAGGAACAGACAGAGGGCCGAGTCTTNTNGANATAGCTGCACGAATTTCAACCTCNCAAATTAATNGTATAGTTCGTGANGGNAGGGGNAACATGCCTGGCTTTGCAAACTTGGAANGCTANGAGCGAGGCGCAATCGTGGGCTACCTGCGCAATCCTGANATGGAGGATCTTCAAGACCCTACNCAAGAANTCGACTATGCCTTNGCNGGTTANCTNCGNGTAAGAGACCAGGACGGTCTGCCTGGAAATACTCCNCCTTGGGGAACGCTNAATTCNATNGACTTAGCATCCGGAGAAATAGACTGGCAAATAAATTTTGGNAATTANCCAAGCCATCCTGANTTAAACTGGGGNGCNGAAAGTTATGGCGGNCCAGTNGTNACAGAGTCAGGTTTAATTTTTATTGCAGCCACACCAGATAAAATGTTTCGNGTCTATGACGNCANAGACGGCTCTNTTTTATGGGANTACGAACTATCAGCTGCGGGTTTTGCAACACCAGCTATGTACAGTGTTGATGGNAANCAGTATGTNGTTATAGCAGCNGGAGGCGGACGAATGGGACCTCCGTCAGGATCTGAATATTTTGCTTTCAGTTTACCCANGCTTAACTAGGTCATNNATAATAAAGAGNNNCNAGTCTTAGTTTAAAAACTTAATCTCNCCTCTNCTATTCCAAGGCTGAATTACCTTGACCAGCTNGGTAGCCATGTATCGTCTTCTTCGCCNTTTGCTTCTTGTTTTCTCGCACCGCTGAGCATCANGGGCATGGCGTANTTGGCTTCGTGGCAAGCATACTCATAGACATCGTCATNGGTAAGTTGCATCTCAACAACAGCAGTAAANTTATCTTCAAACATTTCCAGATCTTCAACNNTCCACTCATACTCTAAGCGTTGTTCATCAAGACGTGTAAANCTCTCGGTCAGAACCATGTTTTCGCCAGTACCACTNAANCGGCTCAAATGTGTGAAATTTTTTGTGGTCACAACAAAAGTATTACCGTCCCAAAAACCCTTTGAGTCACCTTTCCACAAGCGCATATCCTCAGGCAAATCAGGAGCACTGTTTTCTGTTGGAATTATCCTATGGTCGTTTACCATTTCAACCATAATTGCGACATGATCTTCGGTTTGAACTAACTTCATAATATTGTTGTAAGCACCAGAACGCATTGGAGGACCAGCATTAAATCCGAGAATGCAGCGGTCATATAAGTTACGATCCTCTGGCCCCTCTGGCGAACGACTTTGCAATACGCGGAAGTAAGCCGCGGTTTCCCTACCCCTGGCCGTCATTCCCGGCATGCGCCCATTGTTAGGATAAATTAATTGAGAGGTTCGCATCGTAGTCGTCATGCGAGTACCCTGGTCTAAGTAGAACTGGTTATATCCAACATCCAGATCTTGTTGATCATACTCACCGTCGAAATCAGCAGAAGCACGAGCCTGTCGACCCGCTATAACGGCAGCTTCAAACTCCTCCACCTCTTCGGGTGTAAGAAATTCTTTTTCGGAAAAGGACGCGGGACGTTGGAAAGGAGTCACTGTTCTAAAATCCCAGTTGCCCTGGAGACTGGGCTTACCCCATTTTGTCATTGGAACATCTCCTGAACACCCCAAAGAAACGACTCCTAAAAATAGGCCTACACTTAATGAAGTAAATATCTTCATAAAAATTTCCTCGTCATCAAATTCCTATTCTAAGCGTCTTCTCGAACGCTCCCATCTAACGCCTTCGGCCCGTCGTAGCCTCTGCGCAAATGGTCGTAGAGTAGATCTTCACCAAATTCAACGCACTTATACTCTAATAATCGCGCTCCATCTTCCATTCTTCGATACAGCGGTATCTTTATTGTCCAAGGCCTACTGAATACATCTGGGTCGTCGATAGTTGCCTCGTACTGAATACGATTTTCATCCACAAGGGTGTAGCGTTCCTCTACTACCAGATCCGCGCCGTGATAATTCCCAGACGCATCCAACCACGTATCTGGGACCTGCTTTGTCACATTTACTACCAATGTTTCGTTTTCCCAGTGGCCCAACGAATAACCCATCCATGAAGGCAATGGGGCCTCTGTTCCCGGCCTATCCATAAAAATAGTACGGCTATTGCTGCCAAACTCATAGGCTATAAATATTTCGGTATCCGTCTGCAGGATCTGAAACGGCCAAGGCATATAAGTCGACCGAGGAACGCCTGGAATATAGCATTTTGCAACTGGATCTAAATTCGTCCAATCAGATCGATTTTGATCTCTTCTTTCGAGCGCCTCGGGCAAGTAGGGAATCTCACCGCCCTCGACAACGCTCATGCCTGCAGGAATTCCTCCTAGGGCTCCCAGTATGTTAGTAACTGGCATTTTACTCGCAGTATGACCCTCCAAATTCCAACTCGCTGTATTCATAGTCTGCCAAATTCCGCTCAAATCAGGTGGATCTGAGCTAACTAAAGGCGCTGCCATGTTCGATTCTGAAGTTTGCTCTTGGGTGCATCCTTGGAGTGAGATCACAGTCAGCAACACCACACTTGCAAACAGAGATTTTAGCAGTCTTATCACCTCAATTGCCTCGGTTATTGGTCATCATCTTCAGGGAAGCCACCCGGCGGCGCGCCCACACCGGAAGAGCCCATAAAAATACTTCGACCATCGGGAAAAGTAATGTCGCGACCACTTCCACGGCATTTTGGAATACAGTCCGGGTCTTTACTTTGATATCCCCGAACTAAAATTTCGGTGCCAATTTGAAGAATTTTATCTGTCAGCCCCTGTCGAAGAAGCGTATTTGGCGTTCCTCCTTCCAACATCCACTCCTCTCGCGTTCCGTCGTCAAGCATGGCAGTCATATGCAACCAACTGTGCGGATTCACCCATTCCATTCGAGTGATTTCTCCCCTGAGTCTGATGGGCTTGTCGATATCAAATTCTGATGAAAAAGCGTGGTGGCCTTGAATAGGAGATTGCAGACAAATCGTTGTGCCGATTAATGTGGTCAAAGCAAGGAATCGTTTCATTTTTACTGCGTCCCCATAATCTCTCATGTTTGAGAAATTTTG
>PAWK01000051.1 GCA_002714195.1 Gammaproteobacteria bacterium
ATTCACCTCACGAAAATAAGGAGTGGCAATGTATTCCCAGTCTCCAGACTCCATGGTGAATCGAGTCCATACGCGAGTGCTTTGACTGTCGCGATAGGCCTCTGGGTTAGGATTTGTTCCTCTTTTATTGCCGTCCTCGTATGCCTTGGCCCCGGCGACGTAGCCTGCAGTTTCTTGGTTTAAATTGTTATAGGTGAAACCACCTTCCATTTTGATTCCGCTCGCTAGGGTGTATTCGTATAACCAAGACGCTTTCTGTTGATCAACGCCACTGTCATCCCTATAGCCTTCCTCGTTGATGCCAGTCAAATACAGAGACTGTTTGAAATTACCGCTGTCCGATCCAATCGCGGCCTTTGTTCGATAAGAACCTCTAGGGCCTTGCTCAAGAGTTAATTCACCGATTTCACCCGGATCTGGTAGTCGTACATTGACCAAGCCATGCAGTGCATTTGAACCCCAGAAAGCACTTGCCGGGCCTCTTATTACTTCGATGCTTTGGGCGTACTCTGTGTGGGTATCAAACATCTCATTTACATTACAAAAACCGGCAGAACGAACAGGTATACCGTTCTCTGCGATTAAAAAAGCTCCGCAGGCGCCGGCTCCAGTTAACACCGGAGACCTCAGAGCCATTAGGCTCTCTTGCCCGTTATTCCTGTTACCGCTAAAGCCTGGAACCCTTGCAAGGGCCTCTTGATAATGAGTCTGGAGTATTAAATCTAATTCTTCCTCGCCAAGAACACTGATGGCGGCGTTTACATTAGTTATACCCTCAGTTCGGCGACTGTCCGCAAAAATTTCGATCTCTTCAATCTCTTGCTGACTATTCTGGCCAGTTACAATAGAAGACATTCCTAAAGCGAGAGAAATCACTGTAATTTCTGAAAAGCGCGGTTTCCGAATCATTTTGAGCTCCCAATCTGTTTTAATTTTTATTAGTAGTCGCTTATAGGTCGGCCGATGCTGGGATATGCATTAATTCAACCCCCCCATAGCCTTGTTGACAAAAGTTATGCTGTGAAGCGTACCGCTAGCTTAGAATACAAAGTGATTTCACAGATTCACGGACAACTGTGAAATGGTGGCTTTTCAAGTTCGTAAGCCATTTGCATTGCATCTAACATTGTCCAAAGTACATTTAGTTTAAATTGTAAAATTTCTAACGCATGCTCCTGTTGTTGGCGGGATTGGAAATGCTCCAAGGTTATATCCAAACCGTGTTGAACATCTCGTCGCGCCTCAGAAAGCCTTTTTCTAAAATAATTGTACCCTTCTGTGTCTATCCAGGGATAATGTTCAGGCCAGTTTTTTAAACGGCGTTTGTGAATTTCAGGAGCGAATAATTCTGTTAGGGAAGAGCATGCGGCTTCTTGCCACGAAGCGCCTCGGCAAAAATTAATATAAGCATCACATGCAAATCTTACCCCTGGCAGCACATGATCTTCTGACAGAACTTCGTCCCTACTTAAACCGACCGCTTCAGCAAGTCTTAACCATGCCTCAATCCCGCCCGAATCAGAACCAAAGCCATCATGATCTAGTATTCGTTGTATCCACTCTTTTCTAATTTGCCGATCACGGCAGTTTGCAAGAATGGCAGCATCCTTCACTGGTATAGTAGTTTGGTAATAGAATCTGTTCGCGACCCAGCCGCGAATTTGCTCTGGCGAACTTCGGCCTGAATTCATAGAGATCTGAAATGGATGATGGATATGATAAAGGCGCCCTTTATCTCGGAGCTTTACCTCGAATTCCTCTTTAGACCAAGGTTTTACCTTCATGAACCTTCTTCCATCGCCGACAATTTCTTTGAATTTTTTGTGTTACGAAAATATAAAGGCTGTGCTTCCTCATCGTCTACTTGAGCTGACGCTATGGCTTTTTCAATAATGTCATGTTGAGGTGATTTATCGCATATAGGGTCAGTCGCATAAGCATCACCAGTCAGCATGAATGCTTGACAACGGCAGCCCCCAAGGTCCTGTTCTTTTTCGGGACAGCTTCGACAGGGCTCGGTCATCCAGCTGGTTCCTCTGAAACGATTGAATAGGTCTGACCTTTGCCAGATTTCACCAAGCGAATTATCCTTAACATTAGGAAATTCTATTCCATCGATAATCTTGGCGCTCTGACATGGCAAAACATCACCTTCAGGCGTTACTGTAATAAAGGTTGTTCCCCATCCGGCGCTGCACTTCTTTGGTCTCCTTTCATAATAATCCGGAGCGACAAAAATCGCATTCATGTTTCCTTTATGCTGATCTCTAAACCTATTGGTCGCATTCTCGGCCTCAATCAGTTGTTGTTGACTGGGAAGGAGTTTATCCCTGTTATGAAGTGCCCAAGCGTAGTATTGTGTGTTTGCCAATTCAACAAATTCGGCTCCTAAGTTTTCTGCCATCATCAAAAAGTCGGTTACCTGATGAATGTTTTGGCGGTGCAGCACAAAATTAAGGCCGAGTGGAATTTCCTTGTCAATCACCGCTTTCGTCATAGCTAGTTTATGCTCAAAGCTATCCGTGCCTCCAAATTTCGCGTTGGTTTCCTTATCACTACCCTGAAAACTGATTTGTATGTGCTTGATTCCGGCCTCTTTGCATTCTTCGATTTTCTTTTCAGTGAGTGGCAGTGCTGAAGTGATTAAGTTGCAGTAGAAACCCAAATCGTTTGCCGTGCCAATAAGGTCAACGCAATCTTTCCGCACTAAAGGCTCACCTCCAGAGAAACCTATTTGAACGGCCCCTAACTTTCTGGCTTCCTTCATTACCCTGATCCAATCTTCCTTTGTCAGTTCTTCTTTTCTGCCAGCAGGCAAGGAAAGCGGGTTGGAGCAGTATGGGCATTGCAGAGGGCAAGCATATGTGAGCTCAGCCAGCAGCCACATTGGTATATAATCGTTGTTGTTATCTTCCAGCAAGTTTTAATCCTCGACAACTACTAGCCAACTCTCTGAAGCTGCGTGCTCAAGAAAATCAGAGACATCTGCCGCTAACGTTTCGGCTTCTGGATAGTCTTTTTGCAGATCTTCTATCAATGTTTTCTTGTGTACCGCTTGTTTACATCTGGATAGGATTTCCACAGCGGTATCGCTTAATTTAACCAATCCTTCTGGATAAAGTAAGACATGGCACTTTTGAGCTTCTTCAAACTGCAATCGATAATTTGGGTTTATGTGAAACTTTTTAGTATCAAAGTCTATCATATGCTATGTTCGCTAAAATTAAACCTATTTTTAAAGTTCGAGCTCCATTCCATCAAAAGCAACCTCTATACCTTCTTTGTCCAAGGTCTCTCTCTCGACAGAATCTTCGTCTAGAATTGGATTAGTATTATTGATGTGGATTAACACCTTTCTCGGTTTTTCCATTGGTCTCAAAAGTTCGATCATACCTTCATCGCCAGACTGTGGCAGGTGTCCCATATCTGCAGCTTTTTTGTCTCCCAGCCCAACTTTTGACATCTCGCCTTCTTCCCAGAAAGTGCCGTCAACTAGTAAACAGTCAGATTGACTCATTAATTTGATAGTGTCTTCAGTTGGCTCACCTAGTCCTGGTGAATAGAATAATGTCTTGTTGGTCTTAGTGTCTATGACTTGAATTCCGATATTGTCACCAGTGTGCGGATCGTGTCTGTGAGGAGAGTAGGGTGGAGCTTTCCCCTTGACGGGGATTGCTCGAAATTCAATTTCATCAATAGAAGGGATGGTGAACGTATCGCCATTTAATGGAATTGAGTTTCTGTTTATCCCTCCGTTCCAATGCTCCAGCATTCGAAAAAGTGGGAAACCGGTGGTCAGATCTTCGTAGACCATATCACTGCAATAGATTTCATGGGGACACCCTTCTCTGAGCATAAGTAGACCTGTGGTATGGTCTATTTGAGAGTCCATGAAGATTATTCCACGAATGGCAGTGTCTCTTATCGATCGAGCTGGTTGAAGTTTCGGAAAAGCGGCAAGTTGTGCCAGTAGATCTGGTGATGTGTTGAATAGCACCCAGTCAACGCCATTTCCACTGACTGCAATTGAGGATTGGGTTCTAGGCTTCGCATTAATCAATCCATTTCTAACGCCATAGCACATTCGGCAATTACAATTCCATTGAGGAAAGCCACCGCCAGCTGCCGACCCTAATACATGTATGAACATAATAATTTTGTACCGAACAGACGAACCACGAAACTCTTCGCTAGTAAATCAACTAATTTGTGATCAATGCATACAAAAAAGCGCCAATAATGGCGCTTTCTTTGTACCTTAAGATTTATGTAGTTTGATTTTGGGGAATGTTTACTTCCTCAATTCAAACCTAAACCCGTTGGTCTTATCGGTTGCTGAAATACATTGTGATTTCAAAACCAAGACGAACATTTTCATAAGTAGGCTTAGTCCACATAATACTAGTACTCCATATAAGTTACATTCATGAATATTTATTATTTCAGTTGGGGGCTACCCAACTGTCTAAAGAATATCAAAGAAAAAGGAGAATATCTAATATGTTAGGGAAATTATTTGTAAAATTACAAATTGTATAAAATCTTTAACTATATGAATTAAAAGGCATTATTTCCCACACGCAAACCTGCTCTTAAAAAAAGTTTTTTTTGTAAAAAGCTAATTCGCTATTTAACGCCGTTATTTGGTTGCGTGGTTTACGGAAACCGTGGCCTTCATCTTCAAAAACTACAATTTCTGTTTTTGGATTGCCTCTTAAAAGTTCGGTGTGGAGGAGTTGGGCTTGGTTCGGGGGTACTATTTTGTCAAGTTTGCCCTGGAAAATTAGCACTGGTGTGGAGATATGCTCCAATTTGTTTATCGGTGAGCGAGCTTTGTACAATTCACTCTTTTCAGGATAGGGCCCGATCAAACGTTCAAGATACTGGGACTCAAATTTATGCGTATCTTTTGTCAATAACTCAAGGTCGGCAATTCCGTAGTAGCTCACACCGGCTGAGAATAAGTTTGATTCAGCAAGACAGGCAAGAACTAAGTAGCCACCGGCGCTTCCGCCCCGAATTGCAATTTGATTAGCGTTGGCTAAACCGTGCTCGACAAGGTGCTCGATAGCATGGACGGTATCGCTGACGTCAGCTACGCCCCATTCTCCGTAAAGTTCTTTTCGAAAAGCTCTACCGTAACCGGTTGAGCCTCTGTGATTTAAGTCAAATACCGCAAAACCTCTGCTGGTCCAGAACTGATGCATAGGATTGAGGGCTGTTTGTGCAGTGCCAGTGGGACCGCCATGCACATTAATTAACAGGGGCGGTAATACATCTTGCGACAATTTAAATTGGTGGTTCTTTGGACTGTAGTAAATTCCATGCGCCTGTTTTCCGTTCTCAGTTTGAAAAGTTAAATGTTGAGGTTCAGATATTATAGAGTCACTAAAGTTTGGAGGAATTTTTGGCTGAATGAGTGGTTCTTTCCGTGCAGAACTTATTTGCTCCTCAAATCGATAATAAATTCCAGCGTAATTCTTATGGTCGGCTGCTAAATAGAATAGACGGCGTTCAGAGGACACGACATCCTCTAATGTGCCAAGCTCTGAGTGAACTACCGTTTCTGTTTTCTGACTAAGATTAAGTAGGTGAAGCTTCCATTGACAAGAAATTATGACAGAAATAGCGACTTCGCTGGGTCCAACTACGCAGAAGTTTCTCTTTCCCGTAACCCAAGGAGGTCCACAACAATCGGCGTCGACTTGATAGATGTTCTGGCTTGTTTGTTCATTTTGTTTTGAACTCAAATCATATCTTCGTAGATTCCAATAGCCAGAGTGGTCACTGAGAAAAAAAAGTTGGTTGTCAGCTACAAAGGAAGGTTGTGTCTTTGAGGACTCATGCTTTTCATCTACGTTGCGAATGTCAGTAAGCTTACCTTCTTTATCAACTTTAGCCACTATCAGTTCAGTGCAGTCCCAAGGCATATTGGGATGACTCCATGTAATGAATGCTAAATTTTCTCCATCCCCGGATAGATTTGGCGAAGAAACAAAGTCAGAGCCTTCAAAAAGCGTAGTTTGCTCGTTCAAACCCATTGGAAATTCGTTACGATCTAGCGTTAGGGCAATTAATGAGTTTTTAGCTTCATATTCAGTAGTTTTCCTGTGGTCTTCTCTAACTGCTAATAATCGATTTCGTTTCTGATCGATAATGAGATCGACGTATCTCACACTATCACTGAGTGAGTCGGTAACGGCGGTTGGTTTGGAAAAACTACTTGAGTCGGTTTTAAAAGACTGCGTGTAGATCTCTTGATCGTCGAAGTTGCAGTAATAGATATCGTTACCATTCCCGATGAAGGGTCTTCCTCCATACTCATGCACTTTACTGCGGATNTTCATTCCTTTGGGAGAGACTCTTTTTGCCACAGAAATAGTATCAGAATACATTAAAACGTTTATATTTCCCTCAGAAGGCTCGGTGATNAGAAAAAGCAAACCATCTTTCCATGGCTGCAGATTTGAAATAGTTTTTCTGCCCTCAAAAATGGATTTTGAGTTTATGGGTGAATCCCAGGGCGCTGACTTTGAGGTTTTCATCATATTAGGAGTTCAACGTATTAAACGAGTNTTGGATATCNNGGGCTTTACTCATGCATTTTGCCTCGAGATGCAGATAGGAGGGCGCCCAGAAGACAGAGGCTCCCAGCGATTAAGAAAGAGAGTTCGATCGCTTCAAGCAAAGAAGGAAAAACNTCTTTTGTTATCAGTTGGTCCCCGACTATAAATGACATTGAAAAAGAAATGAGAAAGATACTGCTCAGTTGTCCAAGGTTTCGAGTGGTCGCCACAGTCCCGGCGGCCAAACCATAATTCTCTTTGGCAACTGAGCTCATTATCGCATTAGTATTTGGGGACGAAAAAAGACTGAAACCGACGCCGACTAAAACCAGGATGACCATGAAGTAAATAGATAATTCCATAGAAGCTAAAATGCTGAGCGTGAACAAACTGCAACCGGATATTATCATTCCAAGTGTTGCCAAAATACGAGGCTCGAAAATATCAGAGAGTCGTCCTGAAATTGAGGAAAGAATTGCCATAGTCGCTGGTTGAAGGCTTATTATTAAACCAGCTTGACTTGCTGATAACTGTTTTAGATCCTGAAGATAGAGGCTAAGGATAACAACATTTGAGTAAGTGGCGGCATACATCATAAAGGACGCAAGACAAGATTTAGTTAGCATTGTGTTATTTCTAAAGATTCCTAAATCCCAAATCGGAAAAGGATATTTTAAGGAATGTTTTACAAACAGTGCGGCGGTAACTAGAAAGAGGCTTAACAGAACCAAACTGTTTGAATCGGGCAAGTTGCTTACACCAAAACAAAGCAGAACTATAGAAGTCGCGTAAAGCGTTGAGCCTGCTTTGTCGAATTTGAATTCTTTTGAGAGTTGGTTGTCTGAATCATTTGGGACCTGGTGAATTAGAGCTATGATTATGAGTGTGAGAGGTAAGTGTAAAACAAAATTAAGTCTCCAATTTAAGTATTCCATCACGATCCCACCCAGAGTTGGTCCTAATGCCAGTCCCAAATAGACTGCGGAAAGCGTTATGCCTATTGCTTTGCCTCGCTCTTTTGCCGGATAAACAGAACTCACCATAGCTGTTTGAGTCGCGTATAGCATCGCTGCTCCTATGCCTTGGAGAAACCTTCCCAGTAGTAAGATAGAACCAGAATTGGCGAGCGCAACAAAAATCGAACTAAAAGAGAGAACTAATAAGCCAGTAAGGAAAATCTTCTTCTTACCTAGGGCGTCGGCAAGCCTTCCAAAGATTAGAACGAACATCACGCTTGCCATTAGGTAAGACATTGGAATCCAGGCAATTTGAGACGCATTTAAATCGAATTGGTCAGCTACGACTGGAATCGCAACATTTGTTGCGGAGAGCATTATTGGCATGCCAAAAGCACTCAACCAAACCACGAGTAAGACAATCGATTTTTCGGAAAAGCGCTCCTTAATCATCACTAAATATTCTCTGAATTGACCTTGCTTTATATATGAAGGCTACCTTCTTCTATCATATTGTTCTAGGTCTTTGTAGAGAGACTGACGGTCAATGTGAGTTTGGAACTTTAATGACTTTTCTGCAGCTGAATGGGATACTGCAGTATAAATCGAATAGAGTATTTAGTGTTATGAGAACAAGAATTACAGAATCTTTGGGTATTGAATTTCCAGTTGTGCAGGGAGGTATGCAATGGGTAGGAATCGCCGAAATGGCATCTGCTGTCTCGAATGCAGGCGGTTTGGGGATACTAACCGGATTAACCCAGCCAAGCCCCAAAGACTTAGTTAACGAAATCGAGCGCTGTCGAGAGATGACGGACAAGCCATTTGCTGTGAATCTCACTATTCTGCCTACAATTAAACCGGTACCGTATCAAGAATATGCACAAGCTATAGTAGATTCGGGAATAAAGATTGTAGAGACTGCCGGTCGTAATCCCGAACCGTTTCTACCGCTGTTTAAGAGCGCAGGGATTCAGGTTATCCATAAATGCACTTCGATCAGACATGCGTTGAAAGCTGAGAAGATTGGGTGTGATATGGTAAGTGTGGATGGGTTTGAGTGCGCGGGCCATCCCGGGGAAGATGATGTTACTAATATGATACTGCTACCTCTTGCGGCACAACGATTGAAAATTCCGTTTCTTGCCTCGGGTGGTTTGGGTGATGGTAAGGGTCTTGCTGCTGCCCTAGCAATGGGAGCAGATGGCATTAATATGGGCACTAGATTTATGGTCACGCAAGAGGCGCCAATACATGAAAATGTAAAGCAGAAAATGGTGGAGGCAACAGAGCTTGATACCTCGCTGATATACAGGACACTAAGTAACACTGCCCGTGTTTTTAAAAATAGTGTGGCAGAACAGGTGATAGAAGTTGAGTCTAAACCAGGTGCAACACAGTTTGAAGATATTCAGTCGCTAGTGCAAGGAGCAAAAGGCAGAGAACTCTTTGACACGGGTGATCTCGATAAAGGCATTTGGTCTGCTGGTATGATCGTTGGTCTAATCGATGATATTCCTACATGCAATGAATTGATCACACGCATAGTTGCCGAGGCAGAAGAGATAATAAAACAAAGATTGTTAAGTGCAGTTTCGTAAGTGAAAACGAGAATTAAAGTTTATGGAAGTAAAAGGTAAGGTTGTTGTTGTAACTGGTGGAGCAAGTGGTATTGGTAAATCACTAAGCGAGCGATTCGCTGCGGAGGGTGCTCAAGCAGTCGTGGTTGCGGATATTGAACTTGATGGAGCTACATCAACACTGGCAAATATAGAGAAGGATACAAACGGGCTGGCTGTCCAATGTGATGTTTCGAACGAAGAGGCTGTAAAAAAGTTGGTATCTGACACTCTTCGTGAGTTTGGTCACATCGACTTATTTTGTTCAAATGCTGGAATATTTACAGCTGGTGGTGAGGAGGTTTCTAACGATAGCTGGCAAAATATTTGGGATATCAACGTTATGTCTCATGTTTTTGCAGCCAGAGCTGTCCTGCCTAGTATGCTGGAAAGAGGAGAGGGCTATTTGTTGAATACTTCTTCGGCTGCGGGGTTGTTAAGTCAAGTAGGGTCTGCCCCTTACTCGGTCACAAAACATGCGGCAATTGGTTTTGCAGAATGGTTGTCAATTACTTACGGTAATCGTGGTATTAAAGTTTCAGTGCTTTGCCCTCAAGCAGTGCGAACAGCCATGACTGCCGGGGGTGATGGCGGGGTTGCAGGCTTGGACGGCATGCTTGAGCCAGAAGATTTAGCTGTGACAGTGATTGATGCGTTAGACCGAGAGCAGTTTTTAGTATTGCCGCATCCAGAGGTGCTCACCTATATGCGAAGAAAGACCGACGATTATGACCGATGGCTTGGAGGTATGAGACGTTTATACGATCGATTTGCAGAGGTCTACAAAAAGCGACAACAAGGAAATTAATAAAAATTATGCTTATCGAGAAACTGATGAAAAAACTAAAACCTTGCCTTGCACTGATGATGGTTATCTTTTGTTCAACGAATTTTGCTCAGGAGCGCATTACGCTGCAGGATGGCTCCCGCCTAAGTGTGTATATCGTAAAACCAGCTGAGACTTTGTCGGGACCCGCGCCGCTCGTTATTCTGATGGGAGGTGGTCCTGGGAATGCTTCGATTTCAAGAGATACATCGATCTGGCTAGGTGGCGGCTTTGCGGAAAGAGGTTGGATGGTTGCAGTGCCTGTATCTCCGAATAATCGGGCTTTTAGAGGGGACGAGAACAATCAAAAGGTTGAACAGTTAATTGTAGAGTTACAGAAAAAAGAAGAGATTCTAGATGGAAAAGTTTTGTTGGCAGGCATATCAAATGGAGGTATGTCTGCATTAGAAATAGCGCGACGGAATCCGGATAATTATATGGGGGTAGCGGCGGTTCCTGCTTTGGCAACATCGGTTGTTGATAACCGAGTGCTTGCCGGTTTTCCTGTTTACTTGAGAATAGGCGGAGCCGATCAATTGGGGTGGGCCGATCGTTTTGATGAGACAGCCGAGGCTTTGACCGAGGCTGGTGTTGATTTAGACGCAGCTATTCTCGACAGCGCGCCACATATGTTTCGTATGAACTGGGAATCTTTGGATGCCTGGCTGGACAAGATCTCAGAGTAAGTGGACTTTAATAATCTAACTACTTTCTAGCAACTCTACCCAATTGCCGTCGGGATCGGCGACTATCGCTATAGTTATTCCTTCACGTATTACCTTCGCAGGAACCACAACCTTGTAGCCGCTGTCCTTAATTTTGTTAACCACGCTTTCCAGGTTTGGAGTGTGAATTGTCCAGTATCGATAACCGGTTGCGCCCCTAATACCTCCCGGAGGAGACTCGGCAGGTGCCGATGGTTCGAGCTCAATTACCTTAATTATGCTATCACCGACTTTGAACCGGTTCATAGTTCCGCCACCGGGCATGGGTATGGAGGCCTCAAGCTCAAGACCTAAGACCTTGCCATAAAAAGTCATCATCGCGTCTATATCTTTGGCAATGATTCCAATATCAATAGCCCGTTTTTGTACTTCCATTCCCATAATTCGCCTCTTTTTTATTTCTTATGCCGCACCCATCATGGCCTTGGTTTCTAAGAATTCTTCAAAACCTTCAATGCCCCACTCTCGACCGTTACCAGACTGTTTATAGCCACCAAACGGTGCAGAAAAATCCGGTCCCGCTCCATTGATATGGACATTGCCCGTGCGCAGTTTGCGAGCAATCGCTTGAGCGTGTTCCGGCTCTCCTGATACGTAACCTGACAGCCCGTAATCGGTATCATTAGCAATAGAGACAGCTTGATCATCATCCTTATACCCAATTATTGAGAGTACTGGGCCAAATATTTCTTCGCGAGCTATCGTCATATCGTTCGAGACATTTGCAAAAATTGTGGGGCGAACAAAATAACCTTCCTCTATACCTTCGGGGCGCGCTAGACCGCCGGTAATCAAAACTGCGCCTTCATCGATACCTTTTTTAATTAAAGCTTGAATCTTGTTGAATTGTACTTCGCTTACGACAGGCCCTAATCTTGTTCCTTCAGCAGAAGGGTCTCCAACAACGGATTTAGCGGCAGCTGCTTTCGCTGCTTCTATAGCTTCTTCCATTCGCGATTGCGGCACTAACATTCGGGTTGGCGCGTTACAGGATTGGCCGCTGTTTCCAAAACAGCCGGCGACTCCCCCTGATACTGCGCGTGAGAAATCCGGCGTATCGTCAAGGATTATATTGGCGGATTTTCCGCCCAACTCTTGAGTAACCCGCTTGATTCCATCGGCAGCAGCTTTAGCCACTTCTCTGCCTGCGCGCGTAGAGCCCGTAAACGAGACCAAATCAATATCTGGGTGGCCAGAAATTGATGCGCCGACGGTTGGCCCGTCTCCGTTGATTAAATTGAATACTCCAGCTGGTAGCCCCGAGTCAGCTATAATTTCAGCTAGTATATATGCACTTATCGGGGCAATCTCGCTTGGTTTCAAAACCATAGTACATCCAGCTGCTATAGCGGGACCGACTTTGCAGGCAATCTGATTTAAGGGCCAATTCCAAGGAGTGATGAACCCACAAACTCCAGCAGGTTCTTTAACAATTTTCGTTGTGCCTCTGACTTCTTCGAACTCAAAATTTTCTAAAATGTTTAATACGTTCATGAAGTGGCCGAGTCCGCTGCCTAGCTGTGCGGTTTTAGCCAGACCCATTGGAGCGCCCATTTCCGATGAAATCGCACTTGCCATTTCATCTCCTCGAGATTTCAACCCACCTATAATCTTACTTATAATTTCCTTTCGTGCTTCGATGCTGGAATTAGACCAGGAACCAAAGGCTGATTTTGCAGCTGTCGCTGCGCGATCAACGTCATCTGGATTTCCCATACTGATGGTTGCAAACGCTTTCTCGGTGGCCGGGTTAATAACTTCAAGGGTTTCTCTACCCTCAGGTTCTATCCACTCGCCGTTTATGAAAAACTTGTGATATGCCGCACTCATTTCTTACTCCTGTCTCTACTATCGATGATACGTATCTGATGATACAAATACCCTGCTGTTATTTCCTATCGGAAGATGAGGCGTAGTATAACCGACAAACCGCTCTATCACGAATAGACGATATATTAATGCATGCCGATAACTAATAATGTCCGACTGGTTTGCTAAGCAGGGGAAACGCGATGATGTCAATGATTAATCACAATTTGGGCAAGAAACTTGCTTCTTTCTTATCTAAATCTCCGCCAAGCTATCAGCGTTTTGAGGACATATCGCTCGAGGATTTGGCCTTTGTGCTTGAGGCTGGTGATATTGTTTTGGTAGAAGGAGATACACGAATTAGCACAGCGATAAAATACCTTACCCAATCTTCATGGTCTCATGCGTGTTTGTATGTGGGAGAGCGTGATTCTGGGGTGAGAGATCTTACTCTCTTGGAGGCGGACCTGTTGGAAGGTGTGCGAATGGTTAGTCTCGAACACTACTCAGGATTTAATCTGCGGATTTGTCGCCCCGTAGATCTACAAACCGAAGATAGAGAAAAATTGATCAATTATGCTAAATCCAAATTAGGTCACAAGTATGACTTAAAGAACATTCTG
>PAWK01000052.1 GCA_002714195.1 Gammaproteobacteria bacterium
GTTAGTCTTGCCGCTCTATCAGGCACAGATTGCGGCGTGCACGGAGCTATTCAAAGGTTGGGAAATTCGCGAAGATCAGCTAACGCGGGAAGGAATGCGATTACTTGTCGAAAAGTCTGCGGCGGCCCTGGTTGATGTTCCGAATGTTCCTACCAATATTCCGCCTGAGCAATTAAATAATGCGCAAAAGCAAATTCTAAGCGCAGTAAACGTATTGCAGAATGCAGATACTGTCCGAGTAGTCCAACTGATTAAGTTATTAGGCTTTCTTCCTTCCAGAACAGAGAATATACAGCAGCTTTCCTTGGGCGTGGGTAATGGTTATCGTGACCTTTATGGTATTCATATTACTCCTAAGGTGACGGTCGGTGGGTTTCCAAATAAGAGCTATTTTTTTGATACGATAGAGAGGCAGGCAGCTCATACTGTTTTGATAGACAATGATCCTGCCCAAAAAGAGCACTTTAGGCAATTAAACGCCCGAGAATATGAAAAAGTATTAGCGTTAAACGAAGATACTAACGAATCTCTCAGGCAGCTCCCCGAGATGCAATTGCAATCGGGACTAGCGCAGCGAAACTTGGTGGCATGTCTGCGAATTGATCACAGAATGATTCCAAGTGCGGAGGAATTTCTTAGGCTTGTATCACAAGTTACTGCTCCCGAGGCTGACTTGATAATGACTATTGGCGCCGGGCATAATCTCTCTGAGTTTGAAGGTCGTCTAAAATGCTTTGACGATCTCACTAATCTTCTGACTAAGCTTGACCACAATCCAATTAGAGTAATTTTGCACAGAGGAGGCTCGTTGGAGGAAAAAAGAAGAACGCCTGCATTTGGACAATTAGCTTATACTAGCTATCAAATTTTATATTGTAAGCTCAAGAGGGATCGCCTGCGCGAGGCAAACTATTAATGACAGAAAATAACAATCCCCCTAGTTCAGACTTAGAAAAACTCTCCAGGCTGTACAGAGCTGGAAACCTCGCAAGTGTTGAGAGCTTTTGTGGGGTCTTGTTGGCGGCTTATCCAGATTCTGCTCTTGTTAGCAATGTTCTGGGGGTCGCTCTTGAGGGGCAGGGCAAGTTGCAAGATTCTCTCGTAGCTTATGAGTCGACTACGCAAAAGGACCCTAATCATGTTGATGCGTATCACAATGCGGCCGTTCTGCTAGGTCGTCTTGGGCGCTTTGAGGAGGCCAGGGAGAAGTACGGTAAAATCATTGAGCTAGCGCCAGAAGACGCTGATGCGCATAATAATTTAGGAGTAGTTCTCCAAAATCTGAATCAACACGAGCTCGCCGTAACTCATCTGCAGAAGGCTGTTGTCCTTAAGGCAGGCAATGCGTCGGCTTTATTTAACTACGCAAACTCTCTTAAAGAGCTAGGAGAGAGTGATAAAGCATTAGTAAATTATGATCTCTCACTAAAAATTAACCCCTTGTTTGCAAAAGCCCATAATAATCGGGGTAGTCTTTTGGAGGGTGCCGGTAGGAATGAGGATGCTCGAAGAAGTTACACTGAGGCTATTAAACTAGACTCAATGTATGTTGCTGCTTACAGTAATAGAGGTGGCGTTGAGAAAAAGCTCGGTAATTATGTTCAGGCGGCAAGTGATCTCGGCAAAGCATTAGAGCTTGANCCCTGGAAACCGGNAGACAGCAGTGAAGTAAGTAATTTTAAATTTAGACTGCATGTCAGNTTGGGTGATATTCAGATGTATCTCGGTCAATACCAAAAAGCGTTANANCTGTATGATTCGGCGAGGGCNATCGAGCCTGACAANNNAGATGTGCTTGCGTTTAAAGGCAACGCNCTTGCAGCTCTCGGAAAACTNAGTGAAGGNTTACAGCTANGGCAGGAGTCGTTTGGTTTTATTTGCTTTGATGTTTCTAANGGNGTGTCACTNGTTCGCGGTTGAAGGCAATTNANCCGCGTAAGCACATACGGCTNGATNCTGNTGCAANGAANCTTTNGTTTTCTCNNAGGCGATACCCTAAAGTCTGGNCCAGACTAGCTANGTGACCNCGAAAAATTGGACCGNTGTTTGATACATNNCGTTATATAAAGTATTATATNACGATATGNAGATACAAATTCGAAATCTTTTGAGCTCGGTCNTTTTCGTTTCTTTGGTATACGGGCCATGTGCTTTGGGGGCANCAGCGACGATCGCTGTGGCATCTAACTTTGGTGAGGTCGCTCAGCATCTTGCCGANGAATTTGAGTCAATCACTGGNCATGAGTTAACTCTCGTGATGGGGGCATCCGGNAGGTTCTATGCTCAAATCTCAAACGGAGCNCCCTTTGATGTTTTCTTATCCGCTGATTTCGAGAAACCGGAGAATTTAATCTCGTCCGGACTTGCTCTANCGGACTCTNTATTNACTTACGCTACNGGTAGGTTGGCCTTGTGGTCAAGAGATGAAGCTCTAATCAAAAATAATGCTTCGGTATTATCATCAAATAGCTCTTACAAAGTGGCTTACGCTAACCCGAGACTTGCGCCTTATGGTANAGCCGCTGTAGAGGTTATTCANGCCNTAGCGCTGTTTGAAGTTCTNGAANAAAACTTAGTGCAGGGAGAAAATATTNCACAGGCCTATCAATTCGTTTTCACNGGGAATGCTGAATTAGGTTTNGTTGCGTTATCCCAAGTNCTGCGCAATGGTGAGCCGGGTTCTGGTTCCTCATGGGTAATNCCAGCAGANTTACACTCGCCAATCAGGCAGGATGCTGTNCTGNTGGNCAGGGCAAAGAATAATGCTGCTGCAANGGAGTTTCTCAACTTCCTCAAATTGTCCAGCAGCCAGGCAGTTATCCAATCCTACGGTTACGGGCCTGGAGATCGATAAGATGTATCTCTCTNCTGNGGACATTACAGCGCTTTCTNTGACAGTGAAACTAGCTTTTACTGTAACGGTTGTNNTAATCCTCGTTGGCTCGCCANTGTCATGGTGGCTGGCTNGGACTAGTTCTCGATTAAAAGCCCCTCTNAGTGCACTNGTCGCTTTGCCTTTGGTTCTGCCTCCNACAGTTATGGGTTTCTATTTGTTAATNGCTATGGGGCCAGACGGGCCTATAGGAAGAGTCACATCACTTATGGGAATTGGGACGCTAGCGTTTAGTTACCCAGGGTTGGTCTTCGCTTCGGTGCTTTATTCACTGCCTTTTGTTGTTCAGCCNCTACAAAATGCGTTTGAGTCAATCGGGAGTCGGCCATTNGAAGTCGCAGCNACNTTAGGAGCCAATCGTTTCCAACGGTTTTTCTTTGTCGCGGTCCCNATGGCGAAACCAGGGTTCTTTACGGCAGCGATCCTGGGCTTTGCGCATACTATAGGTGAGTTTGGCGTCGTGTTAATGATTGGTGGAAATATTCCTGGTCAAACCCGAGTTGTCTCGGTTCAAATCTATGACCATGTCGAGGCNCTTGCCTATGATCAGGCGCATCAATTAGCGTTTCTGCTGATCTTGTTTTCATTTACCGTGCTTATCNNTGTCTATGGACTCCAACGCAAATTCAGTCGCTCATTATTGAGTTTTAATTGATGAATCCCTCAGATANCCAAATTTTTGTAAAGCTTGATTANNGGAGAACTGAAAATCAGAACAGAAACTTCCGTCTTGACCTTGAGCTTTACTTGCCGGGTTGCGGCATNACTACCGTGTTTGGTGAATCAGGGTCTGGTAAAACGACCTTCTTGAGGTGCCTTGCTGGTCTTGAAAAAGACGCAAACGGAATTGTGACGATGAAGACAGAAATCTGGCAAAATGATCAAATATTTTTGNAGACAAATTTGAGNCANGTGGGATATGTGTTTCAGGAGCCTAGCCTATTCCCTCATTTGACNATTCAAGGGAATATTCANTTTGGCNTNAAGCGTCGAGGTCAGATAATCGACTCNGAANCTTTTGATGAAATTGTGNAGCTCCTTGATNTAAGAGATCTGCTTGATGATTATCCTAATCANTTNTCTGGAGGTGAGAAGCAGCGCGCAGCAATAGCTCAAGCAATTCTGGCGAAGCCAAAGTTGCTTTTAATGGANGAACCTCTNNCTGCTCTGGATATAAACCGNAAGAGAGAATTCCTNCCCTATCTAGAGGCAATNCGCGAAAAACTCAAAACCCCNGTNATATANGTAACACATTCAATGGAGGAGGTTGCTCGTCTTTCAGACTACTTAGTTATCATGAGAGAAGGAANAGCTGTTGCNTCNGGGACCCTTTCCGATGTCCTNGGAGANAGTAATTTACCGACCTATTTGGGAGAGGAAGCAGGGGTNGTAATTGAGAGTGAAATTGTAGAACGNGACACAGANTGGCATTTAATNAGGGCAGANTTTACGGGTGGNGAATTATGGGTGAAGGANACCGGAGAGCGGCTTGGTAAAAAAATANGAATTCGAATTCTAGCAAGAGATGTAAGTCTCGCGCTNGAGGACTATTCTGAGACAAGTATCATTAATCGTTTTAGAACAAGAGTCGATCATGTTCAAGCGGACTCAGACCCTGCCATGCTGATCGTGACTCTCTCGTGCGGAGAGACTAAACTAATTTCACGAATTTCAAAACGTTCTGCAGACTACTTAGATATAAAAGTCGGGAAAGAGGTCTGGTCACAAATAAAAGGAGTCGCGATTCTACGCTGATAGGTTAATCTGTCATGAGTATCACGCTGGATGCCTTGAAAAGCGCATAAACAGTCTGCTGTTTCTTCAGTTTGAGGGACTTTACACTCGCATTGGTTAATACGCACGAGAGGCTTTTTTCGTTTCCCAAATTCAACTGGACTTCACTGTTGACCTTTCCCTGGGTAATTTTCTTCACACTCCCTGCCAACTTGTTGCGCGCACTNGTGCTCACGTTCTCNTCCGTACTTAANATTATCCAGGAGGATTTAANCAANGCNATTGCATTTCCACCTTTATTCAAGCCCATCTGCTTTGCGCTNTCATTGGTCACAATTGCAATAATTTTNGAAGACTCACTCAGCTGCAACTCGACCTCTGTATTAATAGCTCCCTTTGTAATCTTGCTTATTTGACCCCTGAATTGNTTTCTCGCACTTGTTTGCAAAGTTGTGCTCCTCAAAAATTTTGAAAGTTCATCTATTGAGTGCAGACTCGTGCCCAATCGGTTAATGAAAGCACGGTGCTCNTCTTGAAGCTCGGCAAATCCCCTTAGCAGGTCCTTGCCGAGCTGNGTCAATGANGTACCCCCGCCACCAGAACCACCNGCGGNGCGGCGAACGAGNGGCTCCTCAGATAAGTTGTTCATCACATTGATCCTGTCCCATGCGGTTTTGTAGCTGATACCGACATNTTTGGCTGCATTGGTNATTGAGCCACANTGCTCAATTGCNTTTAGCAGTTNTATCTGNCTTCCCGTNAATGATCGATTTTNCTCATCAAGAAGAAAGAGGTCGGCTTTNAGCATTCCNAGATTTTTTTTTGACATGACNATCCNAGAGCTAAATATGACTNAAGATTGTACCTTACTCATATTAATATATTGAATTTTGATAGAAAATTTGACGCTAGAGATAANCGGTGGCATAACATTACCTACAGGTGGTNAGCCGGGAGATAAATAATGAAAATAATAATCAAGGCTGGAATTAGCATACCGTTGATATTGGTTCTGCTGTATTTNGGNCTTACATCAGCCCAANANCGNCCTTCATTTACTTCAGAGCAGTTAGAANTACTTCGTATAANGCAGGTACCAGGTAAGGATGGGCTTTATCTGATGCCTGGCTTCGACGGGGGTATGTCTGGAGGAAACATCGCGATTCTTGTAACCGGAGAGGGTGTTCTCATTGTTGACAACAAGTACTCTTATAGCTANGACGATATTATTAGACAGATAGCTACCGTAACTTCNCAACCNATTCGNTATGTCCTNAACACACATCATCATTTTGATCATGCNGGCAGCAANGCTTCTTTTATGNCANGTGCNCAAGTAATAGGGCANGAGAATGTCCGGACNAACATGCTACGNAATTTTGGNCCGAGTGCTTCGCCCGANGGTGCGCCAANAATTACNTATNGTGACCAAACGANTATTCATNTAGGTGAAGCNGAAGTNCAGGCNCACCANTTAGGNTGTGGTCATACCAATGGTGATTCGNTNNTCCTNTTTCCGGAACAGCGAACGATTCACACTGGAGANCTNTTNATATGGGGGGACCGAATGGATGGNTCCACCATGGCACCTTTCATTGACTATTATAATGGGGGTTGTGCGAGTGACTGGGTGGCGACTCTTGACAGAGTGCTTGAGCTNGATTTTGATACNGTCATTCCCGGGCATGGTCCATTGTTAAGAAAAGCTGAGGTAAGAATTTTNCGGGATAAGTTTGAGCAACTTGTTTCGCGTGTGGGCAGATTGATAGCGGACGGCGTTACCCGAGATGAAATAGCCTCCCAGTTAAATATTTCAGATCTTAATTGGCCGCTAGCCTCAGATCGTGTGCAAGCAATCTATGATGAGTTNTCTCGTTAAACCAGTGAAAGTGAGGAGAAGATAGCAATGTCGCCTATTAAGCGAAGAACTTTCTTGAAAGGAACTGGTGCGGCCGCGGCTGCGGCAACGATTCCTTCTNTGCTGAACAAAAACTTGAGTGCACAGACAAAGCCCAATGTGGTTTTTATACTCGCNGATGACATGGGGTATGGAGATGTGAGCTATTTGAATGAAAACTCAAAGATTCCGACACCGAACATTAACCGCATTGGTCAGGAGGGGAGATATTTTACTGATGCCCATTCTCCNTCNGCTCTATGNACNCCGACGCGATATGGAGTCCTGACAGGAAGATACTGTTGGCGGACCCGNATTACTAGAAGTGTTTGCTGGGGNTNNAGTAAACACTTGATAGAGCCNGAGCGNATGACTGTAGCCTCACTNTTGAAGGATCAGGGTTATAANACAGCCTGCATAGGGAAGTGGCATCTGGGNATGGACATGCAGACGCGGNCNGGTGAGATAATTCNNGATCCCCATNNCGTCGTNGATANCCGNGCCTATAAAGCTGATATCGATTGGAATGCGCCAATTCTAAATGGACCAACNGCGGTTGGTTTTGANCACTTCTATGGNATTTCAGCCTCTCTTGATATGTATCCNTANATTTGGATCGAGGACGACCGNTTCGTTGGTGAGTGNTCGACTACCCAAGATCTTTTGTTTATTACCCGAGACTACAGNCCAGAGCGCTATGCAGATAATACCGGACCNGCTCACGAAGACTTTGTGGCAGAAGAGGTGATGCCTACAATAACTCAAAGAACTGTAGACTGGATCGCGCAGCAAGACAAAGAGACTCCTTTTTTCATGTGTATGTCACTGACTGCTCCACATATACCAATTGTGCCATCTGACCCCTATAGGGGTCTCAGTGACCTAGGACCTTACGGAGATTTTTGTATTGAGGTAGACGACTCAGTTGGGAGAGTATTGGATGCGTTGGATGAAAACGGGTTCTCCAACGATACATTGGTTATTTTTACTGCAGATAACGGTTGTGCGCCTTACATAGGTGTTGAGGAAATGAATGAGAAGGGTCATTTTCCTAGTTATGTCTTTCGTGGCTACAAGTCTGATATTTTTGAGGGAGGCCACAGAATACCATTCCTTGCGCGTTGGCCTAACCGAGTCGAAGCGGGAAGCAGTTCCAATGAAACTATTTGTCTAACTGATCTTTTGAAAACTTGTGCTGCCATGAATAATGTGAACGTGCCTAGCTCGGCTGGGGAAGACAGTTATAATATTCTACCCGCACTTGTCGGCGGCGACTTAAACTCGCCAATTCGAGAAGCGACGATATCTACCGCTGGGAATGGCGCTTTTTCAGTTCGNCAAGGCAGATGGAAATTAGAACTAACTGGNAGCACGGGTGGGTATGGCAATATTTCTCAAGAGGAGGTTGCCGCTCAAGGCCTACCCCCTGNNCAATTGTATGACTTGGAAAACGATATTGGCGAAACCAATAATGTATATGCTGAATACCCCGACGTAGTAAGTCGGTTGACTTCGCTTTTAGAGTCGTACAGAGGAAATGATCGGAGCACGCCGATATAGGGGGCTTATTGAAACGCATTAACGGAATTAGAGACGGATAATTACGGTTATGAAGAATTTGCTTACTAGAGACTCAAATTTTAGAGGGATACTTTTAATTACAGTGTTAATTATCACTCTTTATTTAAGCATCAGTATGGATGGGCCTTCGGCTCAACAAGTTACTCAACCATTAGCCGTAAATTTGGACGAGCTAGANTGGGGGCCGCCTGGTGGCGGCAACGGATCACCCTTGGGCTTGAGGACTGCCCGTCAGGGGGTAGACCCTAAAACTGGTGGACAAACCTATTACGCGATGTTTCCAGCCGGNTCACATTTTGATTTGCACTGGCACACTTATGATGAGCATGTTGTGGTTGTGAAAGGAGAGTTGACAATTGAACTGGGTGACGAGGTTTATGAATTGAGCACAGGGAGTTACATAGTTATTCCCGGAAAGCTGAATCACTCGTGGGATGTGCCTGAGGGTGGAGATGAGGCGGTTATTTTAGTCAGGCGAGCAGGGCCGGCCGATTTTCACTACGTCACTGACTGATTTTGCTTTCATTATGACACACAACAGCAATTACAATTTGTTGCAATTAATCAATGGTTTACGATGCTTTTGGTGTAAGCTGACGGGAATTACGGTAGACTTTCATAGGAAGGACTTTTATGATTTTAGTTTGCAAAATACGACCACTTTTTCCGGGGTTTCGAGTGATGAAGACCACTATTAAAACGATTACAAAATTTACGTTAGGGGTATCCCTCAGCATATTAATGGCAGGGTATGCCCAAAGTCAGTCAGGGAGCTTGAGCGCTGATTACCCTGAGTTGGCAAGCTTATATAACGCCTTTGATGTCACTCAGGCTGGGATTTATGATGCCATTGCAGAAATTGGTGAGGATCCGGCTTCTGAGGATGGAAGAATGGAGCTAAAAATGCACCTCGACATGATGGCTGACATGGGCCATGGCGGTCATGGTGGGCATAGTGGAGGCGGCATGATGATGGATATGGATGGCCACTTTGGTCAGCTCGAAACCGACGCTAGGATAGCCCTCGGTGAGTTGGTGCGGGGTAACCATTCAGAGGCGCAAGCAGAGGAGGCTTTTGGAGGTTCTTCTGCTCTAACTCAAAACGCTGCAAGAGTTTTGGCAAAGGGTCGTTCTTTTGAGCGTATTGTTTGGGATATTTTTTCAGATGATTCAACGAGCATCTACCAAAAACAGATGGCGATCAATGATGCTGTTCAGGAATATCAAAATAATGAGCCAAGAGCTGCTGTGTCTCTCTCACCCAAGACTGCGGACTTATACCTTGGACATATCTATGCTGATGCGTTTCGCATGGGTTATCCGAAGTTAAGTGGTNTGTTNTANTCTAATCANTGGCTGCAATTAGCGTCTCTCGAGGCAATTATAATCGGGCAAGTTGATCCCCAATTCGGAGGACGAGTACCCCTGACGATGGAAAGATATTGGAATAAAGTTGGTTCTGACACGGGNATGACTATGTTTCCAGCACCAACCGAAATGCCGAGTGCTCCCGCTATTTCTCCNCAGCTCTATAGCCANGCNCCNCAGGCCGCGATCATAATAGATAATCTAAACATGTTGGAGTCGGCACTAGCAGATGTTATCGCTTATCCGAACCTTCAGGATCGTGAATCTGTTATTGACCAGGTAGTGGCCCAATATACATCAGACGATATGTATTTGGCGGAAACAATGGAGTATCTGTTGAATGCTTTACGTGGAGGTATTTTTAACCAGGGCGGGCCTGCAATTGGGGACTTATCTCGATCAGAGAGAAACCGATCGAGAGATGCCATGGGCATGAATCATACGATGATAATGTCTTCTCCAAATTAGGGATATTTCTCTATTAGAGAAAACCCGATGTTCAAGGAGAGCATCGGGTTTTTATCACCTATTAGTCGTCAAATCAGCTCGGGTATATTAAATCACTTTCTCTTGCATCAGTTTGACCGCGTGGTCGCATGCTCGCGCAGTGAAGGCCATATATGAAATAGATGGATTCTGGCAGGCTGCGGAGGTCATAAAGGCACCGTCTGTCACGAANAGGTTTGGAACATCGTGCGCCTGACACCACTTGTTTAACACTGAATCTGACGGGNTATCGCCCATTCTGGCAGAACCCATTTCATGGATTCTATTTCCGGGAACAGTCAAATTAACCGGATTTGAATTTATATTTGTGCATCCTGCTGCTTCTAGCATGGCAACAGCATCCTTTCTGGCTTCTTCAAGCATAATGTGTTCGTTCTCACCATAGCTTACATTGAATAACGCAACTGGATTACCCCATTTGTCGGTTTTAGAGGGATGCAAAGTTACGCGATTGTTTGGATTGGGCAGTTGTTCACCAAACGCGCCTATGGATATTCGCCATGGCCCGGGTGACCGGTGAGCCTCCTTAAACTCTCGACCTATTCCTGCCATCTGACCACCAGCATTTCCCATGGGTGATGCGCTGCCTTGATAGCCAAAGCCTCGTGTATAAGGTTTGCCTTTTTCCGTGATGTTAGCATATCGAGGTATATAGATTCCGCCTGGACGACGACCAAAAACTTTCTGGTTCTCGAAGCCATGAATTATGCCGTTTGCACCCGCTCCACTGACATGGTCCATTAAGTTGCGACCGACTTGATCGGAGGTGTTGGCTAGGCCGTTAGGGAATGCCTCAGATTTAGACTGAAGTAAAATCATGGCGGAGGCAATTGCTGACGCATTAAGGAAAACTAGTTGGGCAGAATAAAATCGGGGCTCCTTTGTCAGGGCATCAATTATGCGAACGCCGGTCACCCTCTTTGCCTCAGAATCGTACTCTACCGTTTGCACTATTGCATTATGAACAATAGTCATGTTGCCCGTTCGCTCTGCAGCGGGCAAGGTTGCGTGTAAGGAAGAAAAATAGGCCTTAAATGCGCATCCGAAGTGGCAGCGGTTTCGTGCTTGGCAGTTGGTTCTACCAAGGTCTCTTTGTTCGTCTGTAGCATCCGTGAGGTGTGCGACCCTCGCTTGAATTACATTTCTCCCAGAAAACGTCGATTCTACTTTTGATTTAAATAACTTTTCTGCATCTGTAAGTTCAAAGCCTGGTTGATAGATTCCGTCTGGTAGTTGCTCTAAGCCGTCGCGATTGCCAGCTATGCCGACAAACTCTTCTACATAGTCATACCAAGGTTTTATCTCGTCGTAGCGCACAGGCCAGTCAATCGCTACTCCCTCTTCTTTGTTTGCGGTGAAATCTTGAGGACCCATCCTATACGACTGTCGGCTCCACATGATCGATCGTCCAGCTGTATGGTAGCCTCGCAGCCAATCATATTTTGTGCCCTCAACGGTCTCATAGGGGTGCTCATCATCTTTCACCCAAAAATGTTTATTTGACTCTTTTACGGCGTAAGCTACACCAGGATATTGTTTGAAGTAGTGCTTCTCGATTTCGTCTTGAGAGATACGGTCTAAGTTCTTTTGCTCCCAAGGAGGCAGTTGATCTACATAGTCACGCTCGGGCTTTATCTCTGGGCCCCTCTCTAATACAAGTACCTTGAGACCTCGCTCACACAATTCCTTTGCGCTCCATCCTCCACTCATACCAGAACCGACTACTATTGCATCAAAATCAGTCAAATCAAATTCTCCCTGTCCCTATCTCAAAAGTTTTTCTCTAGATTTCTACCCGAGGATCCCACTTTCCGGGAACAGCCACCCACTTTTGCTCAAGCAGTGCACCGTCTTCGGAGGCAAAATAAGCTTGGGTTATTAAGCCTTTCAGAGATCTATAGTCGGTATATTCGCGCGGGCGGCCGTTGAATGCCTTTGCGTCTAGTTCAGATAAGCGGCTAATTGCATTATCCTCGTCAATTATTAAGTAGTCATCACCAAGCTGACTCTGGATTTTTAATACTCCGCGGTGATGATTTTCCTTCGTTTCAGCGTTGGCCCATTCAGCCATCAAACCGTCAAGGAAACCTGGCACATTGACATCGATNGCCCCGGGCGTGTCGGTTCGNGGGATAAGTAAATCGCTAATTTTTGAAATCCAGNCACTTTCTTCTTCACTGTAGAATTTTGTTATGCCATTGATAGAATTATCTACTCTCGCAATATCACCNCAGGANCTAAGTAAAGAGCCGCCTCCTATAGATACGATTANGCCCTTCAGAACTTCACGACGCGTTTTCATANGTTTTCTCTTTCNGTGTTTTTNCTATTGTTAAGAATAAAAAAAAATTGGACAGAATAATAGATTGAAACGCAAAAACTTGAACATAAAAAAGGCCAACTGGTAAATCCAGTCGGCCCATTTTACTGCTTTTTTATTAGCTACTTGCTTANNCCATAGNGCTAATAAATATGCTNGGCCAGATAANTAGTCCTGCCCAGCTAATGATCGCGACTCTCNCTCCTTTCTTTCGGCTACAAGCTTCTCATATCCNTCGTCATCNAGATGGGTAATCGCAAGCCATGCATGAGTCATTTCATCACCTGTTCGACTTCCTCCAACGACCCACTGGTCGGGATCTGGGTTGTTGGGATTATCTGCAGTGTTGTCATACCACTGTTTAAGAACNAANACAGCGCCTGCTGGAACCAACGGNGCNACATCTGGNTCATANATNTGGCTATGGTGCCATGTNGCACTCCATTTAGAAATCTGGCTGATTTGCTCGGTACGGCCAGTTTCAGGATAAAATATCTCAAGGGATGCCGCGTTCATTCTTAAGTGCCCATGAGGCTGAAAGCTATCCAAACGAATCGGATGGTCAAAAGAGTGAAAACCTTGAGTCATCTGATAACCGTTGGGTGGTATCACTAGATCGTCTTGCTCTTCAATTCTATAAAGAGCTAAATCTTGTTTGTAGATGTTCTCATTGTTTTCATACCCTTCCTCGTGAAACCAAAGGCCTATTTCAACAACATTATCCTTTATCACCTCGCCTTGGGCTGTCGCACCGACACCCCCAGGATACATGTGAATACTCCATGCGATTTGTGCGCCGGCGGGGATTGTTCGACAAACTCCCTCGGGAACCATTTCGCCCCACTTACCCATGGCATATTCAGTGAGCATACCCTGTCGATCAAGCTCACCTTCCTCATTTTCAAGAAGTACAGACGAGTTAGCGTGATGAACTACTGCTGCAGCATCGCCTCGGGGTTTCACTTGCACAGCCTTTATACAGCGATCAGAAGTAATTCCAGGATCAACGATTTCGTTGCTCCATAGATCGTTCCCGCTTGCCGGTATGTCGTAGGAGTTTGATGGTACGATTAAATCTGGCTGACCTAACTGAGCCGCAAAGTTCCACTCACTTGGATCTCTCAGCTGGTAGGCGGGTGGGGAAGAGTCTGGGTCACCAAGAGGTGCTCCTTGCTCTACCCATGCGACAATCTGCTCTATTTCCTCTTGTTCTAGGCGCCAATCACCGATTAAGTGCTGAATACCAATACCTTGATCATAAGCGTATGGAGGCATCTCTCTGTTAGCGACTTTGTAAGAAATCAAAGGTGCCCAAGGTCTAACTTGGTCATAGGTTTCAAATTGCATTGGTCCGATACCGCCATCTTGGTGGCAGACGACGCAGTTTTCGTTGATTATTTGCCCAATTTGACCGTTGTAGGTCAATTCATGTTCGCCATTTTGGGCATACAAACCTGTTTGCAACCCACCAACTACAACGGCTGCAGCCAAAATACGTGTGCTGACTCTCCAAGTGCTTTTCATCAATTTCTCCTTTGTCTCAAGGTTATCCCACTTCTTACCAAAACTTTTCCCATTAGGCCTCGGTTTTGAGCTCTCGAGTCTACCTTTTTTCAACGTTATGAAAAAGAGATATCTTGTTCTAAATGGGATTTTCTAGAATAGTTAAGCCTGGTAGGGCTTGCGATAAGACAGTCCAGTCGCTAGGAGCTTGGACCG
>PAWK01000053.1 GCA_002714195.1 Gammaproteobacteria bacterium
TGCTGTGGCCGGGTTTAAAGCGGACCAATTAAAGGCAATAGACGCAACCGCGATCGCTGGGTTTGGTAAAGACCAAGTGGCCGGGTTAGCTCCTACTGCAATGGCCGGTTTTGATAAGGACAAGATGGCGGCCCTCGATTCAACCGCCGTAGCTGGCTTTAAGGCTGACCAGATTGGCGCCTTGGACCCAACCGCCATGGCCGGTTTTAAGAAAGACCAGATTGGCGCACTAGATACAACGGCAATGGCCGGATTCAAATCAGACCAGGTGGCCGCGCTCGATCCAACCGCTGTGGCCGGTTTTAAGAAAGATCAGATTGGTGCCTTGGACGCAACCGCAGTAGCCGCATTTGATCCAAATAAGATGGCGGCACTGGATCCATCAGCAATGGCGGGATTCAAGGCTGACCAAATGGCTGCCCTCGACCCTAATGCGGTAGCTGCACTGGACTCTACAAAGGTCGCCAACCTTGACCCAACAGCAATGGCTGGATTTGATCAGCTTAAGCTCAATGCGTTAGATCCAACAGCAATGGCAGGAATGAAGAAGGACCAGGTAGCTGGCCTAAAAGCTGACGCGATGGGAGGTTTGAGCGCTGCTCAAATGACCTCATTAGCTCCAACCGCAGTGGCCGGATTCAAATCAGACCAGGTGGCCGCGCTCGATCCAACCGCTATGGCTGGTTTCAAAAAGGATCAAGTGGCTGCTATGGATTCGCAGGCGATGGCCGGTTTCAAACCAACACAGGTAGCTGCGCTCGATGATGACGCCGTAGCGGGTTTCAAACAAACGCAGGTAGCCGCGCTTGATGCCACCGCTGTGGCTGGCTTCAAACCAACGCAGGTAGCCGCGCTTGATGCAGACGCTGTAGCGGGCTTTAAGAAAGACCAAATGGCTGCTATAGATCCAACAGCAATGGCTGGTTTCAAACCCACACAGGTGGCCGCGCTTGACGCAGACGCTGTAGCGGGCTTCAAACCAGACCAGGTTGCCGCGCTCGACCCTGATGCGATGACCGGCTTAAAACAAGACCAGGTTAAGAACCTCAGCAAAAATGCTGTTGGTGGCTTGACAGCCGATCAGTTCACAAAATTACCGGACGATGCGCTAAAGGGTTTAAGTAAAGACAATCTGGGAGGGCTTGGAACGGACGTCGTTAAGAATTTTGACGATGCTACCATCGCAAAACTAGATCCAACAGAGGTCAAAAGTCTTGCTGGCGACGACTTTTCGAAGTTAATGACCAACGTAGACCCAACGAAGGTAACGGCTGACGCTGTAGACGACCTGCTTCCTACTGGTTGGGAACTTGACAAGGATACGGGAGACTTGAAAGCTCCGCCTGGCGCGGCACTGTCTTTTAAGACGATAGACAAAGCAGCTTCGGCAAACATAAACGATACTTCACTGCCACCCTTGCCCGACCTCTCAAAGGACCTCGCATTAGGTGGGGGCACCAGTGATTCTGGCGGCGTCCTCGCAGGACTTGATAAAGCCCTTGACGCGGCAGCTGGAGCAGGAGCCTACAAGTTTGAACAGAGGAGCGACGGAATTCTCAATCTTAAAACTGCTGGCGCTGATGACGCGGCAGCAGCTTTTATTCCAGACACCTCTAAAATGAAGCAGGCTCCAGCTGGAGCAACACCGGGAGTATCGCAGGATGATACTGGAGCGTTTGTTCTAACTACGGACAAGGGATACCAGATACCTCTGTTACCGTCTCTTGCTGATCCAGATGCTGTGAAGAACCAGTTGCCAGCCGATAGTAAGATCGAGGTCGGAACGGGCGGTCAGACAACCATCAGTGATCTTGGAGATGGAAGTGACAAGCCGGTCGTAGGTATGCCTAGCCCATTGCTTGTGCAATCTGATAAGGCCCCTGGAGCATATCGCGACGGAACCGGGGCTGATGCAAAGATTGAGATCGTTAATGCAGATGGGAAGGCTCAGGTTATTACACCAGCATTCAAGGCTCAGGATGAATTTAAGGATGCCTTAAGTGGATTTGGTGCGACCGACGTGAAGGTCAACACAAGTGGAACGATGGATCTCAACTTTGGAGGCCAAAAAATTACCCTGAAACCTCACTTTGACATTGAGAAAGGTAAGACTGATGCTTCCGGCGAGAAATTCCCACCTGGGGTAAAACAGGTTGGTGATAAATTTTTCTTCACTAATGAAAACGGTGAGACACAAGAGCTAAGTGTTGTAGCAGCACCAGCAACTTAACTGTAGCTGTCGACGAGTAGTTGCAGTAATTTTACTCACTGCAACTACTCGCAGACATTTGAAGAAATAAACTGACTCTCATCATGAGAAGGGCAACAGGTGATTAGAAGATATGTCAAAAGAGAAAGCCGCGGCTGAAGAAAAACAATCCGGTACTAAAAAGGCAACAACGGAAAACAAAAAGGATATTCCTCAAGCAACAGAAGATGCTAAGGAACTTGCGCAGAGGATTTTTGGTAAGCTAAAAAAAGACTAGTACTCAGAACAAAAACAAAGTGTTTTGACATTCTACGAACAACAAAAATCATTACTATCATGGAGCTTAATCGTATGCATAAACTTACCCCGAGCATCAGCGCGGCGATATTAGTTTTCTTGGGCACCTTCGTTTATGTGGGTAGATGGGCTGGCGGAGAAACATTTTTGATGGCATTAATTATCGGTCTACTATCCTTCGCCCTTACCTTCATGCTTACAGCAGGAAAATCGAACTAGCAAAAAGGTCCAGACTACCCTTTCCCTTGGCTAAAATAGCAATATTTTGTCGTAATTAGGCGCATCGTTGATGCAATTCAAGTTTCTGACCCCATATTTTGTTGAACGGAACGTAACTAAAGGGGAGTTAGATGAAATTTTTTCAAACCCATCCTAAATGGGAGTATAAAATCGCGCATGTTGATGCCAGCGATCTCAAAAGTCTCGAGAGCAGAATGAATCGAAAGGGGAGAGTCCGCTGGGAACTAGTTGCTACAGTTCCTGAGACCAACAACGATTTTCGATTGATTTTTAAAAGACCTGTCTAATTTAAAAAGCGGGCTGTAATTAGAGCTACATGGCACTTTTAAATTATATCTTCACTTTAAATTTGAGTAGTCTGTCGCACTCATAAAAAATAATTCTCTATTTACCGGCACACTGTACTTCTCCCGCAAAGCTACCCATTCAGGATCGGCTCTAAAACTCGCAAAAACTTCATTGCGGTGCTCTCGGTTTCGAAACGCCATGAGCCATACAATCGTGTTCTTATTATCAAGCCTCTGCCAGTGAGCAATCATATCAGCACCATGTTCTTCTAAGAGGGCGATTTGTCGCTCTCTAAAACGTTGATGAAGATCATTTGCCCCGCCTTTTCCATCAACAGCGGACTCGGCGGTGTAAAAGCGCAACTCAAAACATCTCGAATCCTGCGCAACATTCTTGGACAACCCTTCATTTAATATACTGGCCGGACCACAAGGGTCGGGCGCTTCTTGCGCGCTTAACTGGGTGCAGAAGGCGAGCAACAGAAAGAGCAAGTTCTTCATAACAAATAAAACTCCACTGATTAGTTGACCAAGATTCACAACATTGTAATAACAAGCGCACTCCTAAACAAGCCTACTGAGACTGAAGCTGCTAATATGGTAAAGCGAACACGAGAAGCTCATCGTCGCCGTCTCTACCACCCCCCGCTATCGCTATATACTGCTTACCCTTGTGCATGTACGACATTGGTGGCCCATGTAGTCGCTGATCTACTAACACTTCAGCTACCGTCTCGCCTGTTTCTTTATCAAGAGCGACAAGAATTGAGCCGTGTGCGTTAGAGTTTATCTCATCTTTTTGAGCCAGAAAGGAAATCAAAAGCGTTTTAGTAACGAGTATTCCCCCTTCAGCCACGACATCATCATAAACGCTACCTAAAGGCTCAAGATTTAGGTGCTCCAGCATTGGGTGATCTGTCGGCCCTCGACCGAATGGAACTTGCCATACATGGTCGCCGGTATTTAAATCGATTGCCGTAATTCTTCTATACGGTGGTTTCAATAATGGCAAACCAAATGGTCCTACTTGTCTTTCCATTTGTATTACAAAAGGCCAGTCAGATGTTCCCTCCGGAGGTTCGATTAAGGACATACCATGCGGTCTGGTAGCCGAGGGAACATAGAGAATTCCGGTTTCAGGATCAATACTCGCGCCCGGGAAATTTGCCCCCCCGCCTGCGCCGGGAACAACGAACGTTGCAAGCTTGTCTTTATCTCCCCGGACGATTGGTGGCGTAAATATGGGCCCAAGAACAAATCTATCAGCGATTTCTTTGGCCTCAGCAGCTATCTCTGGTGTGAAATCAATTAAATCATCCTCAGAGATGCCTTGACGATCAAATGGCGCTGGTTTGGAAGGAAAGGGTTGTGTTGGATGGGCTCTTTCTCCAGGCACGTTACTTGATGCAACCGGCCTTTCTTCAATCGGCCATACCGGTTCACCTGTAATTCGATCAAATACATAAGTGAATGCTGTTTTGGAAATCTGCGCTACCGCCTTTATTCGCTGACCGTCGACAACTATATCAACAAGGTTAGGTGCGGAGGCAACATCGTAATCCCAAAGCCCGTGGTGAACTGTTTGAAAATACCAAAGCCTTTCACCCGTATCCGCGTCCAACGCGACAATAGCCTCCGCGAATAAGTTCTCACCCAAGCGCATGCCTCCCCAATAGTCATTTGTTGGAGTCGAAGTCGGCAAGTAGACTATCCCAGCCTCATCGTCGGCAGACATGAAAGTCCAAACATTGGTGTTGCCCGCTCTACGCCAGCTGTCATTTTCCCACGTTTCAGTGAATTCCTCGCCCATTTGTGGAATCGTATTAAAACGCCACTTTAACTCTCCGCTATAGGTGTCATAAGCACGGACATGACCGGGAGGAGATCGGTTATACATGCCATAGTCAAATATTTTAGAGCCAACTATTAGGGAATTGTCGATAGCAATGGGTGCTGCGCCTGCAGTGATGAATTCTGATTCAAATTCCAAGCGCCCTAAATTTTGACTAAGGTCAATATAACCACCTTCCCCAAAATTTGGATCCGGCTGTCCCGTTATCGCGTCAATCGAGAGGAGTTGTTTGCCCAAGGTCGCGACAAAAATTCTTTCAATGTCTCCATCTGTCCAATACTCAATACCACGTATCATTATGTTTGTCTGAATAGGCGGCCCATTTCGGTAACTCTCTGGATCAAACAGCCATAATTCATTGCCTGACTCCGGGTCCAGGGCTGCCACCATCCCATGATTCGTGTTCACATACATTGTTCCATTAACGACCAGTGGCACCGCTCTGTAGTCCGCAGTGCCATACCCGACACCCTCGGGCAAACGAAGGTCCGCCGACTGCCAGCGCCACGCAATTTCCAATTCTGAAAAGTTACTGGAATCGATTTGACTAAGAGCTGTGTATTTAGCAGAACTGTGATCGCCACCTGCATGTCTCCATTCCCCTCCTAGACTGACGTCCAAATCAGGCTCCACTTGGCTGCAAGATGCAAAAATTCCACAAACTATGCAAATTTGCAAATTTGGCAAAAATATACTCTTTATCATAAAAACAAGTTACCAAATTGAAGAGCACAGGACACCTCCAAAATATTTAAGGCAAGTTTAAACATTCCCATAAACCTCAAACTTTTTGGTGAGTATCGCTCGAATAGTTAAGTAAAGGGCTAAACCAACTGGCCCGAGCATCAGTGTCAGTAGCAAACACGGAGCTACAATCCAGTGCGTGAGACCGTTTTTCTGTGAGTCATAAACCTCCCAAGCACCAACAAAAAGGTCAAACGCCAGATAGTGGATCCAGCCAGCCGCCAGCGCGTAAGGGTTGGAAAACATTTTACTGATCTCTGTTAACGAGCCAAAGCCAGCTCCTTCGGGCATACTACCCAACTGAGATAAGAACAATCCGACATAAACAAGCCCTAGGGAAAAAGGAATTACTGCAGTACAAATAATCCCTAGTGTGAATTTCCACTTTGGTAAGAATAAGAGTAACAACCACCCGGGCAGAACAATAAAATTACAGAATAACAGAACCGAATCGGCAGACATAAAACCCCCTCTTTTTAACTCTCATGAAAAAATAACGCCTGAACTTCTTGCCTAGAATAATATTCCACTCTACTTTCACTTCCCAGCATATATAGTGGCAAAAAAAAGAAAATAGAAACCAAATTAGGTCGATAACATTACTGTCTTAGGAATAATTGAGTCATTTGTCAAATGCAGGGAATAATTCGACGTTTGCTGTTACTGCTCCATTGGCTGGGGTTCGTCTGTTTGGTTTACTGGATTGTGACTTTCCTGGCCATGACTATACCTGCCGTAACAGAAGGCTTGAATGAGCTGGAATACGCTTTTGAAGATATCACCTCAATCCTAGCAATTATGTGGGATTTTGATGAAGCTGAGTATCCACTGTTCTGGTCATTGTGGCTGGCAGCTGCCCACTACCCTGCCCTTTGGTTATTAACTGGTAGCAAGACTATGCTTCCCTGGAAGAAACATTGAGAAGAAGTAAAGTAAGTATTTTACGGATCAATAATGAGAAAGATTAACCGAGACACTTGGATACAACTGGTTGGAATGTTGAGTGTTGTCGCCGGCTTGCTTTTCGTTGGGCTCGAATTAAGACAATCACAGAGATTAGCATTGGCTGGCCAGCAACAGCAAAGAGCTGTTATGACATCCGACTGGCTCCACTCGATCACTGAGCAGGGTGAAGATTTATTCTCCTTAATTAGTGCAGATTATTTATTGTTATCCGACCAACAAAAAAAGTTAGCGAGAAACATTGTTTGGTTCCAATGGAACAGAATCGAGAATGACTTCTACCAATACTCGCTTCGTTTATTTCCTGAAGAAAAATGGAGCGCACAACTAAGCTCTCTCGCGTTGTGGAAGAATGCATGCTATGCAAGGGATATCTATGACTTCCGATACTCATTCTTCGAACCAAGGCTCCAAGAACTCCTAGATGCGATACCTGATAATTGCCTCACGTAAAAATTATTAACTATCTAACGGACCTACAGCGAGAATATGCATATTCTCATAGGTTGGGCGTTCCCAATCTGGATACTTCTCACCTAAAGCATCATAAACAGGTCTGCGGATCAACTCATCTGAAACGTAACTGACTCTCTGATCAAATAGCTGGCCTCCAATCCGTAACCTAATTCTTGGATCCCTAACAATGTTTCTATTCCATGAACGCATCTCAGGAAATGTGCCGCCTGTATAGTAGGCAGACAGAAGGTAGAGATTACCCTCAAGCGTAGCGCAATAAACTGTGACTGAATGGGGAATCAAATAAGGTGTATTGGTTTGTAAATAGATCTCATAATATTCGTCTGTGAACGTCCAATCACTCACCGGCGAATCAGCAACATCGCCAGCCAACCATAGTCCAGGACGCTGATCTTGGGGATCAACTCCAACCACGCGCAAAACTAAAACTATCAAAAGGGAAACTCCAACAAGCCCAATACTCAAATATTTAAATATTTTTTTCATTTGTACCTCTCATGGGAAACCTCAGACATACTATAGCAAATAATATATTTGGTGGCGCGACTGCTTTATTTTTTCATAGCCATGGTAACAACAAGTATCGTAAAGCTCTGACGCCTAGAAGTATTAATCTTTACTAAGCAATATCGACTGTTACTCGAACTTTACAGCGTCTGCAGCTTTCAGGCACCATAGGAATTCCAACTAATNTANATTCTAAAAACACTCGAGCTGCGCATGGAATATTCCACGATCCTCTANGATCTCAATGAAAATATCCTAACCATTACCCTAAATCGCCCTGAGATACTTAATGCTTTTAACACAACCATGATGTCCGAAATTATGGACGCCTTGGACAAAGCCGACGCAGACGACCGAGTGCGTTCNGTAATTTTTACAGGCGCCGGCCGAGGGTTTTGCGCTGGAGCAGATNTATCGTCCGGTAGTAAAACTTTTAATGCTGACGCTCGTAATGAGCCTAAAAACGCAGTGCACCGCGATGGCGGCGGACGCCTTACCCTGCGAATCTTTGAATGTAAAAAGCCGATCATAGCAGCGATAAACGGACCTGCTGTCGGCATAGGTGCGACAATGACCCTGCCGATGGACATCCGCTTATGCTCTTCGAAGGCTAAAATCGGCTTTGTTTTCTCTCGGCGGGGAGTGGTTCCGGAAGCCTGTTCAAGTTTCTTTTTACCAAGACTGGTGGGCATCAGCCAGGCTTTGGAGTGGTGTTACAGTGGCCGCGTATTNCCTGCCGAAGAAGCTTTGTCCGGGCGTTTAGTCCGGAGTATCCANGAGCCGGAAGCACTGCTGCCTGCCGCAAACTTAATCGCTCGTGAAATAGCGGACAATACCTCAGCCGTTTCTAACGCATTAATACGACAGATGATGTGGAAAATGCTCGGCGCAGACCATCCAATGGAAGCCCATANAATCGACTCTCAAGGTATGTACCATACCGGCAAATCAGCAGATGCAAAGGAAGGTATCGAGTCCTTTCTTGAAAAACGAGAGGCCAAATTCCGGCTTAAGGTGAGCAAAGACATGCCTCCCTTTTTCCCATGGTGGGAGGATCGAAAATTTTATAAGTCCTGATTATGAAAAACGGNACTTANAAGGTGTTCAAGAAAGCAANGATAGTCTCAGCGTTAATTAATTCACAATTGTTATCTTTGGAAACATAACCACATGAAAGCGAAATACTTCAGATACTACTTTCTGTTCACTCTCCTCTCTTGCTGTGGCGCACTTGCGCAAAACGGCCGTCCTCCAGGATACAGCGATAATGTTGACGAACAAATGGCGGAAATGCAGGTCCAAGTTCGCTACGGTGGCTTCTTGGAGAGCCTCTCCGTATCCGATTCTCGCCGCACGGATATCACTTCCGCNATAGCATACGTATTCATGGAGCGCAATACAGCGAGTCGGAATATTAGCGCTGGCATAGCAACAGCAGTGACAATGGAAGAAATAACATCACCCAACTATTTACGGNAAAAACTCTTGGGTGTTTTGACCAATGACGAACTGTCAGCGTTCGATCAGTTTGAAGATAACTATCTACAAGTACAATTGCGCGACAATTTTAACTCACAACTTTCTAGCACCGCACCAGGGCTGAGCGAGGCAAATAGGGAGTTGGTTTTGACAACTCTTATGAAGTATATGGGGGCCGGGAGGATACAAATTTCGAACTCGACCGGTGATGCTGTCGATGAATCGCAACGACAGCTGCAGGCACTGATGCAAGCAAGGTCGGAAATTACTACTCAACTGGATCAAGGACAAATGCAGGAAACTGAAAAGTTTCTTAACCGAATTCAGTCCGGGCTTCTTACCAGTCAGTCCATGAATGATGGTGCTAACTAATAACCTTTTAGGATGCAATACTATGAAAGTGTTAAGAATTTCATTGGCCTTGATTGCTGCTCTTTTTATGTTTCTGGCAGTCCGATTGCCAATTGCAACGACGCCCGGTTTTTTTATCGGTGGTGACCCTGAGATAAGTCCCGATACTTGGATTGAGACCTCCTCAATTCATGAAATAAAACTGAGAGTCTCGGCCATGATTCCAAGAGTGGTAATAATCTGGTTTGTAGAAATAGAGAACGATTTATATATCATTGGCGAGACAGAAAGTGGGTGGGTCACCATGCTGGGTGACGGGGGAAGAGTTCATGTGCGCCTTGGAGATAAAACTCATCCTCTACAAGCCAGCNTAATCGATTCAGGCATAGCGAATATTATTCAGGCTTGGGAAGAAAAATATCTGAATGACTACCCTGAATTTTTCAACACTTCTGCATCAGAAGATTTTTTGGAGTCTGTTTCAGTATACAAGCTATCCAGAACCTAGAGAAATAAATCTTTCCTATTAGTTTAATCTATAATTTTAACTACTGTCCCCCAGGAACAGCATCCAATAGCATTGGGATCATCTCCCGCAAAGCCATACCCCCCTCAGAAGCACCCGTGTACTTTCCTATTCGCACTATCACAAGTTCATGACTAGGAATTATTGTAGTTGACTGCCCTCCAGCGCCACTCATGCGAAACGAGGGAGGTATCCCGTCATCTCCTACTTCGTTGTCAACCCAAAAAAAAGCGCCTCCATAAACTGGTCGGCCATCGGTTACCCAAGCCGGAGCAGTGGTACTGGCATACTCTACGTAACCCTCGGGTAAGATTCTTTCACCGTTCCAAACACCGTCTCTTAAATATAAATTACCTAAACGCGCCCAATCCCGCGCGGACATAAAAGCAAGACCCTGTCCAAGGAAATTCCCATAGGTATCCGTCTCAATTAACGCATTCCTAATACCCAGTTTGTCAAAGAGGTTGCGCTGAGGGAAGCTGTGGTAGTCCTCTCCTCGACCCTCTACCGCAAGTCGAATTAGATAGTTGGTTAAAACCGGGTCAGTGTTTCGGTAACGGCCAATAGTATTAGGTGGATATTCCGCGGGACGGCTAGCCGCGTATTTGTACTGGTTTACCCCGCCAGTGTAGAGATAGAAATGGTCAGCGTAAGTGCTAGTATCATAGTCGGGGTCAGAGGGCGCATTGATCATTATGCCACTCGACATACGCATGATGTCTCCAATGCGAATATCTTGCCTTGGATCATCCGGGTTCACCTGCCATTCAGGAATCGGAGCGTTTTGCCAAAGCTCGTACTCGCCCTGCTCGATTAGTACCCCCATCAAAGTGCCGGTGAGACTCTTGGTCATGGACCAGCTTTCTAGCGGCGTGTTTGCGTCAACTTCCTCACTATAGCGCTCCCCCAGTATGCGGCCCTGATAGGTAACTACTAAACCGAGCGTACGCGCTTCGGACGGTCCAAAGCCAGTATCCAGAGCACGCTGCGCCAATTCGACATCGACGCCACGCGGCCAAGCCCCTTGTTCGAGCACATCGCCCATTGGCCAAGGGGTTGAATGCGATGGTGGCAAATCAGGCTCAACCATTGAGGGTTCAAATTCAATACCCTGGGAATCCAATGAGTGCGCCACACAACCTTGATTATCATAACGCCGTGCCGTCCGAATGACCCCATCAGGCAGGACAAGTGAGACCTCCTCGCGAACCCTATCGATGCGAGTGCTAACAACATGACTTCGCTGATCAAAGGGAGAAATAAAACCACCGACNTTTGATGCGGCATCTTTCGGGTCAAGTCCAGTAACAAACACCGCTGAGCAGAGAATCTTTGCAAATCCGGCTGTGTAATGGTGCAAGGCCTCCCCAGGAGGGGGCTCATAGTTGCTGTTAATTCGAAAATAATCTGCCCTAGCATTGATGNCGTCATTAGAGCCATCGCTGACCGGCGCCTCCGCAGCAANAGTTGAAGCGGCTAAAAACAAAGATTGTGCCGATAACAGACTGACTATCAGANAGATTGACTTTGTTTCCACTTTAAACATATTCATTGGATTATCCAGAGACGCAATAAAATTTGAGAGTATGGGAGGTTTGGAGAAATTACAACAGAAATTAACTCATAGGCGACCAACATTTTTGTTATTTTGACTACGCCAAAATGGTAACTTTAGGTACTCTAGGGGTGAATCGATAAGAGGGTCAAACGATGCGACATACACCATACTCGTTAATCTCAGTTTTATTACTATTAAATTACACAGCCTCCTTTGCACAGTCTGCTTATGATCCTCCCCGAACCAGCTCCGGNCACCCGGACCTCCAAGGTGTATTCACTTGGCGAACGCTCACCCCCCTTGAGCGGCCCGACACTGTCGGNGGGCGGTCGGTTTTATCCGAAACGGAAGCTGCCGAATGGGCAGCCTTTGAAAATAGAAGGCAGAACCGTGACCTAATTATCGATTCTGTAGGGGGAGCAAGCTATCCCCCNGGNGTCATCTCATATAACGAGTTTTGGTATGAGCGAGGAAACGATACTGTAGAGGACCGCCGCACCTCGCTGATTATTGATCCCCCAGATGGAAAAATCCCGGCACTTACCGAGGAAGCCTTAGCACGTCGAAGCGAAACGGCTACGATGAGAGAGTTGAGCCTCGGCCCAGAGGCAAGACCTTACGCAGAGCGTTGTATCGTCACAAGAACGTCTGGCCCGCCCATGCAACCAGGCTCATACAACCTCAATGTGCAGTTTGTTCAAACGAAAGANTACTTCATGATTATGAATGAAATGATTCACAACGTTCGTATCGTAAAGATGAATTCAGACCATCGTGCTGGGCCCGCAATGTACTGGGAAGGCGACTCCATCGGTCGGTGGGAAGNCGATACTCTTATCATTGAAACGAAAAATTTCTGGAAAGGAACGGCCTTCGCAGACTCTACTCCCAAGATGCATCTAATCGAGCGCTTAANGCGCAAAGGACCAGACACATTAGAGTATGAATTTACAATTGAGGATCCCACCACGTGGACGGCGCCTTGGACGGTCAGTATGCCCATGCGGCGGATGGACCAACCGATCTACGAGTACGCTTGCCATGAGGGAAACTATGGGTTCGATGGAATCATGGCAGGCATTCGCCGTTTACAGTTAGAAGAAGGAATTTCAAATTAGACGAAAATTAGGTATCACTTATCACTTTTTAGAACAACTGGATGGACCATGAAAAATAAAAAAGAATTTTACTTAAACTCCGTGAAGCGCCGACAGTTTTTGGGTCGTGGTGCAAGCAGTATGGCCGGCGCATGGCTGTCCACCTGGCCCTGGCAAAAGTTAGCAGCCCAACAAGATTTAAACCCGGCAACTGACGACTGGGATGCAGGAATCGTCCAACATTTGTTACCCGCGGTGAATGAGTCAAGAATCCTAATAAAAACATCATTCAACAGGGCGCTCAGTGAAACTCCTAGACTACAAATTCAAAGTAACGGAAGCCAGAGATCGATCGACGGGTTCATGAATGACACTCAGGGCGAGTTCTGGCAATTTTATGCAACCGATTTACAACCTGATACTGAGTATGAGTTGTCNCTNCAAGATAGCACCGGAGCCTCTCTTTGCGAGCCTTGGCCCTTAAGTACCTTTCCTGCCACTCAACAGAATCCGGAGCGAGTTCGAGTCCTATTCTATACGTGTGCAGGAGGACCGGAAGGCCAATACTTCGGGATTGGTGACCGTCAGGGCAACCTTCCAATCGCTATCCGACAGAGACTTCNAAAAAGGGGATTGTCTTTCTCNCCGCAAGCCGCAGTTGCAAACGGAGATCACATATATTGGGATCTTCATACCTGGCAAGGCGAAAGGGCNGGAGAGCTAAGTCCGGCCGGACAACAATCTGACTTCGATTTTTCGGATCGAGTAATGGGAGGAACTAACGAACTTGCCATGAAACTGGCAGCTGGACCACAAATTGCGCCTCTTTACGGCACCGCATTTAGGTCCACGCCCGTTTTCTTTCTACAAGATGATCATGACCACTGGGAAAATGATTCGCCCCTCACCTACCCAGTGCCTTGGTTTCAGTTACAATTGGCACGTACAACACAACAACTCTATTATCCAGAGTTTCTCCCGGACGCCACCCGCTCTACTGGGCTCCCATACTCTACCAGCTCCGCAAGGGGCGAGCTTTCCGAGAGCTTTGGCACACTTCGTTACGGTCAGCTATTAGAAATACTACTTTATGACGTACGTCGCACCTTAAACGTTGGCGATCTGAATGCCATGTTTTTAGATAGTAACGTCGAAAATTGGCTCATCGACCGCACAGCCTCGCGGGACACTCGCCATCTAGTTCACNTNCCNTCAAACCCTCCAGGGTGGACTGCGGGTAAATGGGGGGAGTGGTATCCGGATGTACTCCACCCGGAGACNGGNCGCNTNACTACACAGATACCNAAGCCCCACTGGAGAGAAGGTTGGNTAAACCAGCACGANCGNATAATGAAGTCNTTAGCNGAAATGAAACATCGCAACCCCCTNGTCATNGCNGGAGACCTCCATGCNACCGGNGTCGGANNNATGCATGGCGCNGGNAATTTGGATTTCAGCGACAATCCGATAACCAACATACTCTGCGGCCCGNTNAGTACTTCCGTNAGNGGGTTTCCATCNGTNGTCCGCGGNGTACATCCAGCTCCATCCCAGTACTTAAATTTTCAAGAGCAAGTAACACCGTTTGAAGAACATGGCTTCACCATCGTGGATTTCGAGCAGGATAAAATTGTTGCCCAACTATTTAAGTGGGACGTAAAAAGTCAACCAATAGAGGCAATAGACTCGCTGGAGCCGTACTATACTGTTGAACTCGATAGACCGTAAACTGAATAACAGAGATTAAATATAGGGAGTTAAAAATGCCCAAAGGTTATTGGATCAATCACGTCGAAGAAATCATAGACCAAGATGCATTTGGCAAATACATAACAAAGTGGAATGCGCTTATCGATCGCGGCGAAGCAAAAATGATTGCTATTGGCCCGGTGGCAAAAACGCAGATTGGCGCTGTCAACATGCAATTCGCTGCTGTAGTGGAATTTGAGACATTTGAAAAGGCAATGTCCTTTAAAAGTCATCCCGATTATGTTGACGCACTCAACGAACTTGGTCCCGACGAAACAAAAGTCGTAAAAAGAACAAGCTGTGTAGTTAGCGGTTAAACTAGCAGGACCCTGACTACTTCATCCTCGGCAAAAAAGAGAAATACAAAATAGCGTGGTTACCAGAATGTTCAATAAACAGACACACTTAATCCTAATGATGATTCCTCTCCTCGCTACATGTGGCTCTTTAATTAAACCCAATTTCAAAAATATGAGTGATGATGAACTTGCCACCTACAATTCAACTATTGCTAGTCAGGAGCAGATTAAATGTGTAAACGCTCAAATTAATTTTGACCAAAGCATGCAAAAAGTTTGCGGTACACTGTCTGAAATTCAAGAATTGACACGACCTCAGGGACCCGGCGCACGAAACCAAGGCGCGAACCCGCGGTTTTTAAATGATATTGAAACTCAGTCAAGACCAACCAATCCCTCGCTAAGACCCGTGACCCAGCCGAGGCCGTTCTAATCTATCTGTCCTACTTTACAGAATTACCAAATGCTCTAACGGTAAGCTGTCGAGACAATAGGAGTTTTGATTCAAATAAGTTATGAAAAAAACAATTAGACTAGGAAAAATAGTTATTTGTAGCATTATGCTACTAAATTGCTCATCCAGCATAGAGAGGCGTGAAGGCTCTTCTGTTGCAAGAGAGACAAGTCCTATGAATACAGAGGTATTGGGCAAATGGAATCGCAGTTGCGCTTTGTGTCACATTAATGGTGAAGCTGGCGCTCCAATCATCGGGGATCAAAAAAGTTGGTCCGAAAGACTCCGTAAGGGAGAGAGTGTTCTTCTCAAGAGTGTAATAGAGGGTCTTAATTCCATGCCGCCACTCGGCTACTGCATGGCTTGCGAACTTGACGACTTCACGTCTATGATAAGTTTTATGGTTGGAGAAAATTTAAGAGTCAACAAATAATGGAAAGAAAACTTCGTAACAGGTTAAGTCGTCGGTCGTTTCTCGCGTCGAGTCTCCGAGCTGCATTATTTGGTACTTACGCCCTTAACTCTCGCGCAGAAGCAAATCAAACCCCATGGAGAAATTGGTCGGGCAGCCTATCATGCAATCCCAAAGGTCGTTACGACATNGCNGACGAAGCCCAACTTATAACTCTCTTAAAAAGAACATCTGATCCTATCAGACCTGTTGGCTCTGGCCACTCATTCAGNCCGCTNGTTCCAACCGATGGTTACCTAATAGTNATTGATCANCTGAACGGCGTTTTAGAGCACGATAATGAAAGCATGCAAGCAACTGTCGGNGCAGGCTCACGTTTAGGCGATCTTGGAGCCCCTCTCTTTGAACTAGGGCAGGGGATGTTAAATCTGCCAGACATAGATAGACAAACAGTTGCCGGCGCTACCGCGACAGGCACGCACGGGACGGGTATTAACTTTAAGAGTCTTTCGGGATATATCACTGGATTGAGACTGATCACGGCAAGCGGAGAAATTAAAGACTTAGATGCAGCCCAAAAGGACCTATTTGATGCCGCGAGGGTTAACTTGGGAGTGCTGGGAATCGTTACGCAGATACGCATGCAAAATAGAAAAGCCTTTAGACTAAAAAAGAAGGAGTGGACCGCGCCTACTGAAGAACTACTTCGCGATTTCGACACACTAGCGTCGAAGCATAGGCAGTTCGAAATATTTCCCTTGGTCTATTCGGATTACTCACTGGCACTGGCGATTGATGAAACTGANCAACCTANTGGTCAGACCATCTNACCAGCACACGAGGTCGAGCTTGCCGACCTAAGGCCTTTGGGGATTGATGCGTCGGCAGCAGATAAATTGAGAATGAATAATGCATTGGCCGAGAATGCTCAAACTAGCGAAGAAGTTGACCTGTCTTACANAATATTGTCTAACGTGCGCAGCAACCCATTTAACGAGATGGAATACTCCGTGCCAGCAAGCAATAGTGCAGAATGTGTTAGAGAAATTTTGAAAACAATCTACGACGANGAGATCGANGTNGCCTTTCCTCTCGAGTACAGGTATGTAAGTCCCGAAGATCCCTGGTTAAGTATGGCTTATGGGGAGGANCCACATGCAACTATTTCAATTCATCGATCCGCTTTTGAGGATTATCGTCCTTATTTCAACCGAATAGAACCAATTTTCAGAAAGTATGGCGGNCGACCTCATTGGGGGAAAGTCCACANCCTNGAACACAATGAACTAAACGAACTTTATCCTAGATTTAGAGACTTCNCAGAAATACGANAAGAATTAGACCCTCGTGGGCGACTACTCAACACTCATCTCAGAAAGTTGTTTGAAGCNTAAGCANANTAGNTCTTCTGATAGTTCTTCCCAANTTTTTTAAAACCCANGACTAGGCANACACACCTACCTANAAGGTGCCTCGAATTTTAATTGCCAGTGTTGGCCCCGACTCTGAACACGAGTCCTCCAGCTCCCCAATTCTGCCTGTCGCGATTGTTCCGGCTATGTATCGTGTTCGAATGCGGCAACGTTCTCCAGAATCTCTTGCCTCAAAACGATATATCAATCCTCCCCACGCCTGCGTCTCAATCCANCTATAGTAGGAGAAATCTTTTGGATACTGCTCAANTTTATCNATATCCCAAACGGTATAATNGTTGTAAAACTCTCTTCTATAATCTATCCCCCAGTTCGTATTATTTAACTGAGGTAGGTCATGACGTATGCCGATACTGTAACGACTGCCNCCACCCCGCATGGAACGNTCTCTCTCCCGCTCCAAAAANGGATCCGTAACAGTTGACTCTTCNATGTTCAACCCTGCTGTTAGNAGAATGTTTGGCTGATTTAAAAAAAGCAGGCGAAAACTACTATTTANATTAAANCCATAACGCTCACCACTGCCAATATTACCTCTNGCTGACAGNANCTGTCCTTCCNTCGACACATCAACGTTATCAAGAAGGTCATCAAGGTCATGATAGTATAGGTTAGTATTTACNACGCCAGCATCATCAGAGAANCGATACTCGAAGTTTGCCTCGTAACGCCAGGACTGTTCCTGTCTGAGTTCAGCATTGCCCTCAAAAGCATTTTGTTCATCGTCCGCGAAATCGACACCTGCAGTAAAATCACGGAAACTCAACTGAGCCACATCTTTCTCTACGGTGGCTCGGAATTGAAANGACGGCGTGATNTCAAAACGGTAGTCTACTTTTGGCCTAAAAAAATTGAAGTCTCNTGAGTTTGCTTTGCTTCCNGTTTGAGAGATGGTACTGTCCTCTANTAAAAGCGTAGTCTCAAGAGTCATTCGACTGTTTATNGNCCAATTGTGNATTGCGAAATATTCATAACGCATCTCCTCAACTGTNCCCATAGAGTCNGTTATCANAGATAANCCTCCAAANCGNTCATCAGTCTCANCACCTGTCAAAAGGCCCANCTGNAAAGANGTGTCTAGAATCGTCTGTGCTCTTTCTACACCGGCCTCGATTGACTGCGAACCTGAGAAATCAAAGATATAAGAGGACCGAACAATNCGTTCTTGATTNTTTTCAAAGTTTGAGAGAAATAAATCTCTNGTATTCAGAGACTCAGTAATTTTGTATCGACTGCGTACGGATAGGTTCTCTGATTCATTAATAATAAACAGCGTTTTCCAGCGACTGCCGTNTGGGAANAAGTGCAGGTAATCTCCACCTATCTCCCAAGAGTCGTCATCAGCAGGCTGGACATCTCTCTCGACCACGGTTTTTGAAACCAATCCCTGTTCAAAACTTCTGATTACCCGATCTGTATCTTGATCGTTGTCGTTTCCTGTCCACTGCAAGTTGAAGTTAGCTGTGTCGCGTGAGGAGAATTCGTAGCCAAAATTAGCAACCAAGTTGATTGGCCATGCTATCTCTCCTTAACCTTAACCCCGACCTTTGGGGATTGAACCGCCCTACCCCTCTGGTGTCAAATTAAGGGTCACAGAAACAAAGGGGGACAGAATATGGGCCGGCTAGCGGGAAAACGTGCAGTAATCACAGGCGCTGGATCTGGTATCGCAAAGGCGGCGACGCAAATTTTCGTCTCCGAAGGCGCTCAGGTCGCAGTAGCGGAAATCGATGAAGAAAAAGGCCAAGCAAGCGCCGCAGAGGCCGGCGATGCTGCTTTCTATATCCACACCGACGTAACTGACGAAGCCAGCGTCAATGCGACTATGGAGGAAGCCAAGAAAAGGCTAGGCGGCATTGACATCCTATTCAATTGTGCAGGCGGCTCGCTAATCGACGACAACTCGGTGACTGAAGTCGACATGTCCATCTGGGATCACACTATTCCCCTAGACCTAAAGGGGCCGTTCTTGTGCTGCCGGCATGGGGTGCCAAAATTGATCGAAAGTGGTGGCGGGTCAATCGTCAACGTCTCCTCTGTCGTCGCCCTGCGCGGCAATCATCCGGCACATGTTTATTCTGCAGCGAAAGGCGGTATCATTTCACTAACCCGGAGCCTCGCCGGTGTCTACTCTGACCAGGGCGTGCGAGCCAACGCGATCTGCCCTGGCCTAATAAAGACCCAGCGCATCCTCGATCGTTATATCGAACGGGAACGGCCAAATTCGCGTGCCGGT
>PAWK01000054.1 GCA_002714195.1 Gammaproteobacteria bacterium
AGATCCTCATACTTTTGAACCATCTCAACCATATCAAGATAATCTTTTGTTGCATGTAGCCTAACCCAGGGTTTCGAAAAATTTCCATCAATATCTTTTGGATAATATGGTTGATGTTGATGCCATAATAACATTACATATAATTCTGGTTCTTCTAAAGGTGTTTCAACAATTGGCGCAACCGTAGTTGTTGTCTCTTCCTCTAAAACTTCGATATTTGAATTTTGTGAACAAAAAGTAACAAACGTTAATAAAAATATTGCGTACTTTTTCATTTAGCAATTATAAATAATTTCTAAGAGTTATAAAGGCCTTAATTTTGCAGTGAAGTGTCTTAGCTGTTTTGGTTGCTCAATTATTTCATATCCTTTGAGTTTTTCTTTATTTTCAGCTAATTTTTCAAGAACCTCAGCAACATAATCAAAATGACTTTGTGTATAAGTTCTCCTAGGTGCAGCAAGCCTGACTAGTTCATGAGTAGAAGGTTCGTCTGGCTTTCCATTTTCACCAGCTACTCCAAAAGCAAGAGTACCTAGTTCAACTGTTCTTACTCCACCAATAAGATATATCTCACATGCAACTGAATTTCCTGTTATAATTTCTAATGGTAACTTATCAATGTTTTTAATTATAAATTCATCAATCAATATTTCGGCATCTTCATGTTTGCTGCCATGCAAATCTAAGCTTATGTGTTGAGACTTATTCATCAAATTCATTCTGCATATCTATCATATGAGGCATATCGTGACAATTCTCTGCAAAACCACAGTGTTCACATTGATAGTGACAATTTATAATAACCACTTCATTCCTGCAAGAGGCACAGTTTTTCTTTTCTATCATATATTACTTGTCAAATCTATTCAATAATTGATAAAACAGCTCTTTTGATATTTGTTCATTGATAAAGCCATCTTTTATTTTTTCTCTATCTTCAATCATTAATTTTCCATTTAAGTGGTCTAGTTCATGCTGATACAGTCTTGATATAAACTTGCTTAACGGTTTTTTAATAGCTTTTCCCTCAAGATTGTAATATCGAACCTTTATCTTATCATATCTTTGAATTTGTAAAGTTAGATTAGGAATACTTAGGCAGCCCTCATCTCCAACCTGCAAGGAGACTTTGTCGACTTTGTCAATTTGTGGGTTTATATATATTTCATAATTACTAGGATCCCTTTCAACTTCATCTAAATCCTGACCATCATCCTTGCCCTCTTCCGGCCTATCGTCATACTCCATTCCAATAAAGATACTCTTATCATATCCTATTTGATTTGCTGCAATTCCCGCACAAGGAGTAGCTTTATATGTGTCAATCAAATCATCAANTATAGACTTGATATGATCTGAAAGTGGGAAATTGACCTTCTTAGTCGGAGTTTTTAAAAATTGAATATTTTCTTCAATCAACTTTTTCCCATCCCAGACTTTAACTAAATCTTGATTTCTTATAGCCATTTTAGCTTCTCATATTAATAAACTGNAAAGGTAGTTCAGTATTTTCCTGNTTGATTAATTCTATAATTTTTTGCAAATCATCAATTTTCTTTCCTGTCACTCTTAGTTGCTCACCTTGAATTTGAGACTGNACTTTTAATTTTTGATTTTTAATAAACTTATTAATTTTAGTTGCATTGTCTTTGTCTATACCCTGCTTCAATTTAACAANTTGCCTGATGCTCATTCCAGATGCTTGTTCAATACTACCATAATCAAATGTTTTAATAGATATTTTCCTGCTTATTGCTCTTTTTTCAAGCATATCTGATATGGCTTCTGCTTGATACTCATTATCAGCCTTGATTTTTATTGAACATTCATTTTTATTTAGCTCTAAGTCAGAACTGCTCCCTTTAAAATCATACCTNTTGGCTATNTCTCTCTTNACCATATTGACGGCATTGTCAATTTCTTGCATATCAAATTTACTTACAATATCAAATGATGGCATATTTACTCCTTTTTCAAATTTAACACTCAACTACATTTACTGCAAGACCTCCTTTAGAAGTCTCTTTGTAATTAGATTGCATATCTCTNCCTGTATCATACATGGTTTTAATGACCTGATCCAATGANACTTTATTTTTTTTATTAGTCTTAAGAGCCAACCGTGCAGCATTTATTGATTTCACAGCACCCATAGCATTTCGTTCAATGCATGGAATTTGAACCAACCCATTGATAGGATCGCATGTAAGACCTAAATTGTGNTCCATTGCAATCTCTGCCGCATTTTCAATCTGACNGTTGCTTCCATTTAATGCCGCTACTAATCCTGCAGCTGCCATAGANCAAGCAACTCCTACTTCTCCNTGACAACCAACCTCTGCTCCTGATATTGATGCATTTAATTTNTATAAACCACCAACAGCACCTGCTGTTAAGAAAAATCTTATNAAGGACTCNTCATCAAATTTATCTATAAATTTAAATGCATACTTTATAACTGCAGGAATNACCCCGGAGGCACCATTNGTTGGAGCGGTTACGACCCTGCCTCCTGAAGAGTTTTCTTCATTAACTGCAATGGCAAAAACATTAACATAGTCAAGCTCTAATAGGCTATCATTACTTTTATCATTAATTAATTGATTAAACAAGCCAGGTGCCCTTCTTTCTACTTTTAGNCCTCCATCTAANATACCTTTTGTAGCAATNCCTGTTTCAATCGAGCTATTCATAACCGACCATAAATTTCTAATTTTTGAATTAATATCAGCTTCATCNCTAAATGATTTTTCATTTTCCAAAATCACATGCCATATATTCATTTTATTTTTATCACATATTTTAAATAACTCTGAGGCCGATGTATACTCATAAGGGAATTTGACATAAATAGGCTTTGAATCTATTTTATTATCAGATACAATGGCTCCACCGCCTATTGAGTAATAGGTTTTTTTTAAAATAAGATGTTGATTATTGNCGTAGACATGTACAGTAAGAGCATTCGAATGATATGAAGGTCTAGTTTGAGTATCATAAATAATATCTTTGTCTATATCAAATTTGATTGATAATGAATCTGACAAATTGAGTGTTTTACCATCAACAACTTTCTGATATACAGATTTAATATCTTTTGGATTTACAGATTCAGATTTAAAACCAGAAAGGCCTGCGACTAATGCTTTGTCTGTTCCGTGAGCTTTACCAGTATAAGCAAGTGACCCGAACAACTCAATTTTAATAGACTTAACTTCATCTAACAATTCATGTTTATTAATTCTATCTATAATTTTATTGCATACTAACATAGGGCCCATTGTATGTGAGCTAGAAGGGCCTATGCCAATTTTAAATATGTCAAAAATACTAATCATAATATTTAATTTATTCTTTCACTAATTAATTTATGAAAATAATGGACACCTTTTTCTAAAGTTGGAGAGAATCTGCCTGATTCATAATTCANTGATTTAATGCCTTTTTGAACACTCAAAACAACCTCTTGATCTTCCAANTCGACTTTATCTACNGAACTAGATGAATTTGATGGTACAGAATGGTTTTTTAAATTATATATCATATATTTAACTCTAGTCTTTTCTTTAGCAATCGGCTCTATAATATTTATAGANAAGCCCCAATTATAATAATTCAACATAATATTTGGNAAAATAAAAAAGTAATATGCATACATCTTATTTTTTTCATCATATGATATTATATTTNTAGAGTCTTTTGATATAGCCGTTTGCAATACTATTTCATTCAAAATATGAGTTTCATATTTTTTCCAATCCATATCACTGTTCAACCCTTTATGAACATATGGNATATGAAANCCTTCAAGATAATTATCGCAATACAATGCCCAATGACAGTCTATTTCATATTCGCTCTTCAATGGTTNTTTACATAGATCCTTATAGGGAAATTTTGGNAANACTTCATCTATTTGGGTCAANGTCTCAAATACTTTTTCGNTTTCACTTAANGATAAAAATAAAAACCCATTCCAATCATAAATAGAAGCAGNTTTCAAATGNTCTCTNTCTATTGGGAAATCNNNNGCANCNTCAAANCCAGGNGCCTTTTTNANTTTNCCATCTAATCCAAAAGTTCTTCCATGATATCTACACTTTAAAANACTTGTATTGCTAGTGCATTCNNTTAANAGATGACCTCTATGNGTACATACATTAGATATNCATTGAAAAGTTTTATCTTTTTTAGTAACGACTAAGTTCTCATTTAAATAGTCTGGAAAATATTCAACAGGATACAGAGATATATTTTCTAATTCATGAATAGAACAAATGGGTTGGATAGAATTTCTAAAAATATTTTTTGATTTATTAAAAAAATGTGTTTCTAAATAGAATTTGGATGGCAAGGTCCTTGCTTTTTTAATATTTTTATTTATTTCAATCATATTTTATGAATAAAATTTAAGTAATCGTAATGTTTTTAAGTTATCAAACCATTTATGAAATTGCAATTCAAATTGTTTAATAGTATTTGACTTGCTGTTGATATTATCCCAAACATCAAAAAAACCTTCCTTTAGAAAGAAAGCATCTAGCTTATCATCTATTGCTAAAAGTTTTTGACGAATAATTGATTTTTCTTTTTTGTACGATGATATTATTTCATAAATAGTTTTTTTTAAAATCTTATATGACTCCTTAGAATAATATATTTTTTTAATATCTTGTCCTTTAATTAGTTCATTCATTCGATATCCTGTACCTAAATATACTCTATTAGATATTCTGGATGACGGAAAGACAAGCTTCTCATCTAAAAAATAAATCTCAGAAAATTTTCTAATTTGTTGTAAAAAATAAAAATCTTCTGTTGCCTTTTTATTAACCATCCCACCAACTTTAACATATGTATCTGCTAAGCAAGTTATAGTTGGTCCTAATGATACATATCCATAAGGGGAACCTGTTTTGTCAATATTCATAGCTGTTTCTTTTAAAAAAGCCTCATAATCTCTAACATGATTAGTTAAATGCTTATTTTTATTTTCTTGATGCTCAAAATCAACAAGAAGTGCTTTTATTGGCTTCTGCTCATATGCTAATGATATTTTTGACAAATATTGATTTGAAACTACAGTATCAGCATCTAAACAATAAAGAACAGTATCTTCTAAAGAATGCTTTAAAGCAAAATCCATACCTATTTTTCTTGCATAGCCAACTCCTGCAGATTTACTAGGCAAAGCATTTTTATTACTAAATGCATCAATATATATTAATGTATACTTAGACTTGTAGTTATTAATTAGCTGAGCTGTTTTTAAATTATCATCAACTATATCAGCTGATTCATTGTTGCTATTATTAATAACTACCACAACTAACAAAGAAGCAAAATCAAAACCTAATTGCTGATTTAGGCTGTCTAGTGTATTAATAATATATTTAGATTCCGAATACGAAGGAATTATAATTATAGATGAGAAGTTAGGCTGGCTAATTGAAGGAAAACTCAACCTGTCAAACGACACCCCCCTTTTTTTCAAGTACTTACTATAAAACAATTAGGAAGTTATCTTAGCAGTTAAGTCATTAGTAAGAACAGAATTTAACTTTGCCCAAAAAGCATTATTTGAAATTTTAATAGCTCTAATTTTACTTTGATCCCATTTTATATATTGCAATTCATCTTTTGCATATACATCTGCAGAAGCTGGCTGGTCTGTTAAAAAACTAATCTCGCCTAAAAACTGCCCTCTATTTAACTTAGCAAGATGCTTCCCCTCTCTCATAACTAAAGCATCTCCATTCAATACAAGCAACAGATCCTTTTGATGATCGCCTAAACTTATTAACTTTTGCTTATTGATAATTTCTTTTTCTCCCAAATTCATAAAATATAAAAATTCTTTAGATGTGAAGGCAGAGAATATTCCTCTATATAAATCTTCCATATCCTGAGGAATCATCCTTGGCTTTCTATCATCATAAATTCTTACTACCTGTATAATATTCACTAAAATAAAAATAAAGTTCCAAACAGCAACATTATAATTTTGTGCATAATAATAGTTATTGATGAAAATCATTGAATGTGAACAAGCCAATACTACTCTAAGCCATAAAACCTCTTTTATTGACAGAGCAGTAAAAGTCATTAAATATGCAAGATTAACTAAAATAAATGTAATTGATATTGTATCTAAACTCATTTTTTATTAAACCATTCCTTATATTTTTCTGAAACTATATCGAATTGCACAGAGATTAACTCGGGGACATCATAATTATGATTTGCACTGATAATATCATTTATTCTTTCTATGTTTTCATCTTTACATTTAATCAATAATAGATATTCATTTTCAGANACAAACTCATCATTCCACAAATAGAATGACCTGGCATCNTTTATGATATGTNCACATGGAGAAAGCTTTTTATTTAAAATACAATCTTCTGCAATCATATTTAAAANAGATTTATCATTCGAAGTAGTTATTAACATTCTATACATAATTTATTTTTTTATAAATTTTCTCAATGTTAAATTTAATAGTTTTTTTAAAGTATTCGTAAGGGAATTAGGCAATTTATCAGAACTTTCAACTTATCTAATGGATTTCTTGGTTTGCNCTTTAAAAACAGGCCTTTTCATTTATTTGAATCAAGGAAGTTTGCAATTTGCAATCAGATTTCCGCTTATATCTAAAATCGGAGTAATCTGATAAAACCTAAAACTCTTACGTCTACTTTATTATAGATTTAATTTTTCTTATATTTGATGAACTTGATTCAATTTTCAAAATGACTTCTTCATACTCATCTATTCTGCTTATAATCTTTGAGGTCTTATATATATAATCTATTACAGATAATTTTTGATATGGTATGCTTAGCTCAACTACTTCATTTAGCTCGCTTAATTTCTTTTGAATTTCATTTAGCAATTCATTTATCTTAAGCTCCTTTACTGCTGATATAAATAAACTATTTGGATACATTCTTTTAATTTTATAAAGATCATCTTTTCCAATTAAATCAATTTTATTAAAAACTATCAATTCCAATTTAGATTCAATTTTCAATGTATCTAATGCTTCTTTAATTGTTGCAAGATGCAAATCTATGCTTTTAGAAGAAGAGTCTATAATTTTCAATATTAAATNAGACTCCTCAATTTCCATTAAAGTTGAACGGAAAGATGCTATCAAGTCGTGTGGCAAATTGCGAATAAAGCCTACTGTATCACTTAGTAAAAAATCATGATTATCTTTATTTTCAATTTTCCTTGTAGTAGTGTCTAGTGTNGCAAATAACTGATCTTGAACATATATATTAGAATCGCTTAGCGACTGCATTATAGTAGACTTTCCTGAGTTGGTGTAACCTACCAAACTGACTTTATATATTTCATCTCTTTTTTTATGCTGTGTAACTCTTTGTTTTTGAATATTTTTCAATTCTTTTTTTAAAGATGCTATTTGATTTCTAATTAACCTTCTATCAATTTCAATTTGGGTTTCACCAGGACCACCTCTAGTGCCTACCCCTCCCATTTGCCTTTCCAAATGAGTCCACTGTCTAGTCAGCCTAGGAAGCAAATATTGTAGTCTAGCTAATTTAATTTGTGCTTTTGCCTCCTTAGTTTTAGCATGCTTTTCAAAAATATCTAATATTAGACCGGTTCTATCTATAACTTTCAAATTATCACCAGCCATTTTTTGTATATTTTTTAATTGAGCAGGTGTTAGTTCGTTGTTGAATATTAAAACGGTAACACCTAATGTTTTTGATTGATTAATAATAGATTGTGCTTTCCCGCTGCCTATAAATGTAGATGAATCAATTTTAGTCCTATTTTGGATAATGGTATCTACAATCTTTGCCCCTGCAGTATCTGATAAAAGTACCAGCTCNTCTAGTTCTTCGTCTAAAAGATTTTGGTCATTTTCTTTATTAACAGCTACAATAATAGCTTTTTCATAAGATGTACTTTTACGCTTTTCTATTACCATTTGAAACAAGCATTTCAATTATAATCATAAAACATAATATCCAAAGAAGATATCTCCACAATTCATAACCTTCCCTATTATTAATTATTGATGCAGATACCGAATCATCATATCTAAAAAAGTAACAATCATGACCTACTAAANCATTTATNTCTTTATTTGTTAAAAGNNTAGAGGATNATTCGGCAGGNTCTATATTCACNGCTAAAGATTGNAATAAATAACTGTCATTATAAAATTCATGNANTCCAGGATTTTTTATACTTTCCACATTAAAGCTACCAGAATTNAATGNTATATATTGGATNTCNCCATTAGGATTTAAATGTTNAACTTNATTTATAATNCTTGAATTNTTGATATTTAGATANTGNGNTTCACCTATATGCTTATTATAATTATAATNATTATAATTAGAATAAAGNAATTCCTTNATAAATTGAATNAANCCTCCCTTTAAAGGAAACTCATTCCAATCTAAATGAAAAGCAGTNAAAAANACATCAATCTTTGAATTNGNAAAATACACTTTATCCCAAAAAGAATTNAAATCACCTATNGATGCAATTGANTTTGAATTAATAGGACTTTCTATATATTTAAAAANTTTCATAAAATCTTTATTATCAANATCTGANGGTGAGGATTTAGCATATGAGGCAAAATCTAAATAATTTACTTTTTCATATATATTATTTTCTAACGAAACATATTCTCCGNCATCTTCAAACTCTAATATTCCATACANCTGACTCAAATCATTATCATATTCAGGAAATAAAATCAAATGATTATTAGAATTTAAATATTCTTCAAAATAATTATAGTGAAATTCAAAAGCCTCATAATCATGGANAACAATAACATCATATCTTTTTAAGTTTGCATAAGATAAGNNTAAATATTGAATGGNATCATAATCAAAGATANNATTCTTCTTATTGATAACATCAATCACATTTGAAATGTATTTAGTNNTCTCNNNNCCATTAAAAANAGACAGCACCTTAATTTTATTTGGAATATANATATTCAAATAGTAGTCGTTATCTAANTTANTATCATCTTCTGATAAAGATATTTTAATGATATTGTCATTATAATTTGCAAAAACAGTAGAAAATANAACCTTTTTTTTCTTGCCTGCATCTATACTTATATTTTGNAGTCCAACATTGACATNNTTAATAAAAATATTAACCATGCTATTCTCAACATTATTNAAACNATTATTTTCAATCTCAACCTCGACATCTACTANTTTATCTTTAATGATTATACTNTTGTTNACCTTGGCATAGTTTATTTTNAAATTTGATTTTAATTCATCAATTAAAACAAAGTACATANTCCAATCTGCCATTTTCTTTTTATCTAGATTTGTAANCAGATTGGCNTGCCCATCAGTAATTATAAAAATTTCTTTATTTATTATTGGATCGTCAAATTTTTCATTAATAATATTTACATACTTATACAATTCACCATTTTTATTACTAATANNAATCAANCTAGATANNTCTGGTAAATTAACNTTTATCCCATCATANAAAACACCTTCAGACAATGATATAATACATATTTGAGATTTTTCATCAAAGCTATCTAATACTTGATTATATTTTTTATTAATCAATGCAAGACGACTCTCATTATCAATGCTACCATTCAATGAAAAGCTATCATCAATTACAANAATAGACATTGACGANCCTGGATCAACTTGCATTAGTGGATAGTANCCCTTAAGAATAGGTCTTGACATCATCANTATGATAAGAAGAANAATGAAAGTTCTAATAGCAAGCAATAGCCACTGCAGTATATTAATCNTCTTCATAGAATCTGTTTTTAGCGATTCTAGAAAGTAGATNCTNCCAAAATCTACTTGAACAATCTTNCGTCTATTTAAAAGATGTATTATTAATGGAATAGATATCAATGGCAATAGCCATAAAAATATATTNCTTATAAAATTCATTTATAAAATCTTAAGTATATAAATTACAGTACAAGTAGTCAATGGGATAACAACATTGTCATTATATTTGTAACTAGAAAACANCTCTGCNATAGTAGAAATAAATGAAACNATCAAAATTTCAACCAATCCCAAGCTAGAAAAAAATAAAATAGTAAATGCTGAACAAAAATATGCAAGACTTCCTTCTAAAGATTTATTAAAAAGCTTCGTNTTNCCAAATAAAACACCTATTACAGCAGCAAAAGAATCTGAAATGCTCATNATTAATAAACCCCAAAAAGCTATTTCCTTTTCAAAAATTAATACTGTCAACAAGCTGCCTAAGAATACAAACGAAGCNCCCGTAATTTTATCCTTTTCCATTTCTCTTGTAAAATTATCAAAGTACTTATAATAAAAATTCGAGAATGCAGCTGAATTAATTCTTANCATATCAAAAGAAATCATAATAAGTGTAAGAATAAATAAAATGGGGATATATATATTATAATCAAAAAAATATACACCAAATGCAATTAATGAAGATGAAACATGCATTATTTTTCTATATAATTCTACCTTTATATTCATTCTATTTTCCTATTGTCATNAATTCATCAAATCTTTCTTTAATATCTGGNGCTTTATANAAACCAGATCCAACAATNGTAACATCTANACCTGTATCATAGACNCTACTTATCGTTTTCAAGTTAACACCTCCNTCAACNCCTATCAGAATATCTCTATCNCCTCTTAAGTCATCNAATCTCTTCATGGATTCTAATGTGTTTTCTATAAATGATTGCCCTCCAAATCCAGGAAAAACTGACATTACTAATATATAGTCGATATCATTTATATATTTTTTTAAAACATTGGGATTAGTATCTGGGTTAATTGCAATTCCAGCTAATTTATTATTTTTCTTTATAATCTTAATATCTCTATTNATATTGCTTGATGCTTCATAGTGAAAAATAACCGTATCTGATCCTGCATCTATATAGTCCTGCAAATATTTATCAGGNTGTTCTATCATTAAGTGTGTTTCAAAATGAATATTTGAAATTTTTCTTAATTGTTTTATTATGAATGGNCCAAATGTCAAATTTGGTACAAAATGACCATCCATAACATCTATATGCAATCTATCTGCACCAGCATCTTCAACTTCCTTAATNTGACTTTGTATTATAGTGAAATCTGCTGATAAAATTGAAGGTGAAATATTCCTCATNGCAATCACTCCTTATCTTTTGATAGAATTAAATCAACTTTTGCAGGAAANGAGACTCTCATTCCCTCTGTAAGATTNTGTTCTACAACTGTATTNTCAATTAAATTAGGATGATATTCATAACTTATNTCACCCAACCTTAAACCACTATTTAATAATATTTTTTTAGCTGCAGAAAAACTTTTACCTATTAATTCAGGAACAGTATAATAATCNGGAGGAACACCTTTGCTNACTCCAAGTATTATTTTATTTCCTGTTTTAATTAAGCGACCAGGCTTTGGCATTTGGAAACTAATTAAACCATTTTNAACTTCAGCATTAAACTCTTGCATCAGAGTATCAAGTTCTAGTCCAAATTCTGCAATCTTTATTTTTGCATTCCTTTCTGATAGCCCTAGAAAAGTAGGGGTAATAACATCTTCTTGNTGACCTGCNACATCTAATTTTANAATTTTNTTATTTTTTACTTTTTTAAANGCCCTAGGAAACATTTTGATNATTGTCCCNGGTTGATTATTTTGATTNTATGGGANATGAACNACCTCNACCTTAAACCCCTTTTCATTCAAAACTTTTTTACCTTTATATAAATACTCNCCCCTAACATCAGGTAAGTATATTTCATTGTTATAGCCCACATAGATTGGTAATAATATGTTATCAAAAATTAGTATACCAAAAAAACACAAGGTAATAAAGGAAAATAAGTATTGAAAAAATTTAACTTTCATAATTAATTAACCGAACAGCAAAACCACCATCCATATTATGAATATGAGGCTTTATATTAATGGCCCCTTTCGAATCTGTAAATTTAGAATCTACATATTTTTTAGCATTATCAACTATATAGTTTGGATGTTTATCAAGAAATTTATCAATCATCATCCAATTTTCCTCTTCTTCAATCGAACATGTACTGTATACTAGAACTCCATTAGACTTTAAATACTTTGAANAATTNTGCAAAATATCTTCTTGTAAATTAGTCAATTCAGATAAATCATTTATGGTTTTTTTCCACTTNAAATCTGGATTTTTTGAAATTGTACCCGTTCCCAAACAAGGAACATCTGCAATCATTTTAGATGATTGCANCAGNATATCATTGCTACAGTCTTTAATCTCAGCTTTAACATTTGATATTTTATTTCTTTTTATNCTATCTGNGATTAANGCAATTCTATCCTCATTGATATCATGNGCTATAATGCTACCTGTGCCTGACATNCAATCTGCTATAGCNACAGTTTTNCCNCCNGGAGAAGCNCATAGATCTAATACAGTTTCATTTTTCAATGGATCTAATAATTTTATTATCAAGCCATTAGTTGGACTCTGCACAGATATTCCTCCTTTTTGAAAGAGTTGACTGTTTAATATATATGAAGACTTATTAATTGTAAAAAAATTGTTTAAATCAGGGTGCTTCCTCAGATTGTATTCTTTTTTATTAAAATTAAACTTTATATCATCAAAACTAACTTTATTTTCATTGTAACGAAACCAAACTTCAGCATGGGAATTA
>PAWK01000055.1 GCA_002714195.1 Gammaproteobacteria bacterium
GCGTTACAAATAATAAAGGTTGGATTTTGAATGTCGGAGGAAGTTTACCTCTAAGTCCAAAAATACCACCTAACTAACTCGGGTAGCCCATTTGGCCTCCCTAGGAAAATATATAAAAAAATTTTGCTGCATTCCATGGCAGAGCAAGGGGTGTTTTCACCCCTTTTTTGTTTTCTGCATTAATCGTTAAAAAAGTTATTTTCTGGAGAAATTGAGCAAATAGTTCTATTTTCTCGATTCCATAGTATTATCTGTCTGAGTAGACTTTAATACCCTATACCCTCCAACTAAAAATTTAAATCAATTACGCATTACTATCTATGAACTCCGAATTAGATTTCCCCGGCATAGAAAACGCTGACATTTTTACTCGAGATAAACACACTATTTCACGCAAGAATATTTCGCGTAATGCATTAAAAGTTTTGTACAGGCTCTTGAACGCAGGGTTTCAAGCATACATAGTCGGGGGAGGTATCCGCGATCTTCTCCTCAAGAAAAAACCAAAAGACTTTGATGTCGCAACCAATGCAACACCCAAAGAAATAAAAGNCTTATTTAGCAATGCTCGAACAATTGGCAAACGCTTCAGGATTGTCCATATCAGATTCGGTAGAGAGATTATTGAAGTTACAACATTTCGAGCTAATCACTCGCCGACTAGCGAGATTTTGGATAATGATGTAGATCAAAAGATCCGCGATCTTGACTCCGCTCATTCGGAAAAAGGGATGATTCTGCGCGATAACGTCTATGGGAATATCGACGANGATGCAAGACGTAGAGATTTTACTATCAATGCCCTTTACTACACCACTGACGGATTTCGTTTACTCGATTTTAATCANGGGCTTAGAGACCTGGAGTCCAAGAAAATTCGNATGATCGGTGACCCAAAAGAAAGATATAAAGAAGATCCTGTTCGAATGCTTCGGGCCATTCGTTTCTCCGCAAAGTTAGGGTTCAGTATTGAGGANAATACAAGAAAACCTATTGACGAACTTTCATATCTTCTTGACTCGGTTTCTTCTGCTCGCCTTTTCGATGAAACACTCAANCTGATGATTGGAGGTAATGCCGTGAAAACCTTCGCCATGCTTCAAGATTATCAACTTGGTACTTANCTGTTCTCACCGACACTAGAAGCGTTAGCCGAAACCGATAATAGCTCAGCGAAACTTGTGGANCTAGCTTTGCAAAATACAGACCAGCGATTTGCTGAGGATAAGTCTATTACCCCATCCTTCTTGTTCGCAGCCTTACTTTGGCCCGTTCTAAAATTACACTTAGCAGAAAGTAAAAATCTTGGGCTAGCACCTCAGCAAGCCTTTGAGAAATCGGCTCAATTCGCGATTAACGAACAACTTGGTTATACAGCAATNCCACGCAGGTTTACATTAGTTACAAAAGAAATCTGGGAATTACAAAGCAAGCTGGGAAACCGATCTAAACGCAGCATTGAGAAAGCATTCAACAATACTAGATTTCGTGCAGCATATGATTTCTTGCTACTAAGAGAAGCATCCGGTGAAGACTTAAAAGGTTTAGGNCAGTGGTGGACAAATTTCCAGGAGTGCNANGAANAAGAGAGAGAGCAATTACTTTTATCTCGAAGTAANAANCGTAAGCGTTATNCAAAAAAAAGAAAATCNANGTATCACAAAGATACAGAANNATGATGCCGAATAAAAATCCTCCTCCTGAATATATTGCTATCGAAGGACCAATAGGTGTTGGTAAAACAAGCCTTAGCAAACGATTGGCTGAATCTTTCAACNATGAATTACTTTTAGAAAAAAGCGAGGAGAATCCNTTTCTGGATCGTTTCTATAAAGAACCTAAGCAATACGCACTTTCGACTCAACTATTTTTCTTGCTNCAACGCGCACAACAGCTCCANGANNTACGACAGGAAGACATGTTTCANCCTCTTCGAATAGCTGACTTTCTTATCGATAAAGATCAATTATTTGCAAAGGAAAATTTAGACCCAGATGAATATGCTTTNTATCTCAATGTATATAACCATTTNACAGTAGACGCCCCAACACCAAATTTAGTGATTTATCTGCAAGCACCAACTGATGTCTTGCTAGACCGTATCAGAAAACGGGGCATTCACTCAGAACAATTAATTGNGCGCGATTATTTGGAGAATCTGAATAATGCTTATACTGAGTTTTTCCATTATTATGACAAANCACCGCTCTTGATTATTAACACATCTGAAATAAATCTTGTAACTAACGACGAAGATTATCAGCGATTGATCCGTCATGTTGCGTCAAGACCAGCAGGAACCAATTTTTTTAACCCTAATCTCTCGCTAATCTAAATCATCAAACATNTGGGCGGTAAAGTTGAGAAAACACAGCATTAGACCGATATCTTTCGTAATGATTTTCCATTAGACTTCGCAAAATGAGTAGCCATAATAATTCTTCAGTTATCACCCTAAAATCCTTGCAAAAACTTAAGGAGCGAGGTGAAAAATTCGCATGCCTTACCGCTTATGATGCATGTTTCTCCTCTATATTAAGCGAAGCTGGTGTTGAAGTAATACTCGTGGGTGATTCTCTCGGCATGGTTTTACAGGGTCATGACAGTACATTGCCGGTAACGATGACTGACATGATCTATCATACCAAATGTGTAAAGCGTGGAAACAAAGGCTCATTAATCATGGCAGATCTGCCTTTTATGAGCTATGCCTCTGAAAGTCAAACGCTTGAAAATGCTGCTTCTCTGATGCGAGCTGGTGCCCATATCGTAAAACTCGAGGGAGGAGCGTGGATATCAAATACAACTAAGTTGCTCACTGAAAGAGGCATTCCGGTATGCGCTCATATGGGTCTTACTCCTCAAAGTGTTAATCGAATCGGAGGCTTCCATGTTCAAGGGAGAGATACGACTCAAGCACAACTCATTATAGATGAGGCTAAAATGCTTCAAGAAGCTGGCGCCAATATTTTACTTCTTGAGTGCGTGCCTAGAAACCTTGCAAAGAAAATAACCGAGNTTTTAGAAATCCCTGTTATAGGCATAGGGGCCGGACCAGACACCACTGCTCAAATCATGGTTCTTCATGATGTGCTCGGAGTGTCGCCTATAACTCCCAANTTTGTCAAAAATTTTCTTAATGATGGAAACAACAATATTTTTCATGCCATAGAAGAGTATGTTAGGGCAGTTAAGACGCAATCATTTCCTTCAGAAGAGCATTGGTTTAACTGAGTCAAGTTANCTNGTTATTATGAACTCNACNGGTANTATNANTCAGCTGAGAAAGAANCTCAAACTGCANAGNGAAGCAGGAAAANCNATTGGTCTAGTTCCNACNATGGGNAATTTNCACGACGGCCATATACATCTCGTTAGAGAATCTCTTAAACAAAATGATTACACTGTTGTTTCAATCTTTATCAATCCAATGCAATTCAATCCCAACGAGGATTTAGCGACTTACCCAAGAAGCGTTGATCAAGATAAAGAGAAATTATCAGCCGCTGGTTGCGATTTTTTGTTCATTCCATCAGCTCAAGAGATCTATCCGGAGGATATTAATTCTCACACGCAAGTCATGGTACCTGATCTATCAGACATGTTGTGTGGCAAAACAAGACCCGGACATTTTGAAGGAGTCACTACAATTGTAATTAAGCTCCTCAATATCATAAATCCTGATGCCGCATACTTCGGATTAAAAGACTATCAGCAATACTTGATAGTAAAAAGAATGACAAAGGATTTAGAGATTAATACTCGGATCGTTGGCTTGGAGACAATCAGGGACGCCGGAGGTCTAGCTCTTAGTTCTAGAAACAGTTTTCTCTCAGATATAGATATAAATAAAGCTCGGCAACTCTACCGTTCTTTGCGAGACGCGGCGGATGCTCTAAATCGTAGTGATCTTCAATTTTCGGATCTTGAGAAGCAGTCATGCAAAGATCTTCGGGATGCAGGATTAACTCCAGAATATTTTTCGATTTGTAATTCTACAACACTCGAACCCGCAACTATTGGGAATATTGATTTCATAATTGTGGCAGCTGTCTACATAGGTTCGGTCCGATTAATAGATAATATTCGCGTATCTTTGACTGATACCAGGCAAAAATCGCGAGTAATTGAGTAGCGTTTAGGTTTCGGGCATACTGAGCTAGTGCACTCACATTTACCATTGAATTTTTTGAGAAAGTTCAAGGCTAAATAAATAGATACAATAATAGGAAGCTCCAATGTCACAGGAAAGGGTATATCCAGTTTCTAAAACTGCATCAAGCACAAATTATCTCAATCGTGAAATTTACGAGAAGTTATATAAAGAATCGATCGAGTCTCCAGAGGAGTTCTGGGCAGGACAGGCTAAGGAATTACTAAGCTGGCACGAACCATGGAAAGCGGTGAAGCAAGGGGATTTTAAAGATGCGAGCAACGAATGGTTCTCAGGAGCAAAATTGAATGCCTCTTATAATTGTATTGACCGCCATCTCGACGCCCATGGTGATCAAATAGCTATAATTTGGGAAGGTGACGAAATTAAAGATGATGCAAAAATTACTTACAAAGAATTGCATAAGAAAGTTTGTAAGTTTGCAAACGCACTAAAGAGCCGAGGCGTTAAAAAAGGCGACCGTGTATGTATCTATATGCCAATGATACCCGAAGCAGCTTATGCAATGCTGGCCTGCGCTAGAATAGGAGCAATCCACTCTGTAGTCTTTGGTGGTTTCTCGCCTGACTCAATCAAAGATCGAATTCTAGATTCAGATTGTCAAACAGTAATAACTTCTGATGAGGGCATCCGAGGTGGAAGATTAATTCCACTGAAAGAAAATGTAGATCTCGCTTTGAAGAGTTGCCCGAAGGTCCACTCTGTTTTTGTTATCNGGCGGACCAATGCGGAGGTTGGATGGTTTGNCTCAAGGGATATTTGCTATNACAAAGCAACGGAGTCAGTGAGCGAGGTATGTGAGCCTGAGCCTATGGATGCCGAGGATCCGCTCTTTATTTTGTATACATCAGGATCAACTGGAAAACCTAAAGGCGTGCTTCACACGACGGCAGGCTACCTCTTNGGGGCAAGTATCACTCATAAGTATGTGTTTGACTATCACCCCGGTGATATTTATTGGTGTACAGCGGATGTCGGCTGGGTAACTGGACACTCCTATATAGTCTATGGGCCACTCGCTAACGGTGCAACAACCTTAATGTTTGAAGGGGTTCCNACATATCCCGATGCGTCCCGATTCTGGAAAGTGGTCGACAAACATCAAGTCAATATCTTTTATACAGCGCCCACGGCAATTCGGGCACTAATGGCAGTAGGCGATGAACCGGTTAAGGCAACTTCTCGCAGTTCTCTGCGCCTCCTCGGATCAGTTGGTGAGCCAATAAATCCAGAAGCATGGGAGTGGTATTATAGAGTCATCGGAGATGGACGCTGCCCTATCGTTGACACCTGGTGGCAGACAGAAACAGGTGCCATCATGATTACCCCATTGCCGGGCGTTACAGACTTGAAACCAGGCTCGGCAACGTTGCCATTCTTTGGAGTAACTCCAGCTCTTCTCGATAGTGATGGAAATGAAATAACAGGGGCTGCAACTGGTAATCTTGTAATAAAAGANTCTTGGCCTAGCCAGATCCGCACAGTTTTCGGTGACCATAAACGTTGTATAGATACCTATTTTTCAACTTATCCCGGATATTACTTTACAGGCGACAGCGCTCGGAGGGATGAAGACGGTTTTTACTGGGTAACTGGTAGAGTAGACGACGTTATTAATGTGTCTGGGCATCGATTAGGTACAGCTGAGATTGAGAGCTCATTAGTTCTNCACAGCGATGTAGCTGAGGCTGCCGTTGTCGGGTACCCTCATGNCATAAANGGCCAAGGAATCTACGCTTACGTGACTCTCATGACTAATGTAAAAGCCAATGAAGCTCTGCGTAGAGAATTGATTGCTTTTGTAGGGAAAGACATTGGCGCCTTTGCAAAACCTGAAATTATACAATTTGCNCCAGGTCTACCAAAAACTAGATCAGGAAAGATTATGAGACGAATATTACGTAAGGTCGCGGCGAATGAACTTGAAAACCTTGGGGATACTACGACGCTCGCTGACCCGGCAGTCGTAGAGCAACTAATNGAGAATCGAGTGAACAAATAATTCANCTAGTCAGCTGTTTATATAGCTATACTTATCAAACTGAGAACCAGCCACCATTTTGTCACCCATGAAAAATGTAGCTNATTTCGACCGACAACTAGAATTTCAACCNAAATGTTAAGAAAACATCNAACTCTATTGAAGAATTTTCCTGTAATAGGAAAAGTTACTTCCGCNGTCCATGGATCTTTCCCACTCACTGTGCAAGGAACCATAGTCCTCCTGATTTCCACAACCTGCCTTAAAGTTTATGGATATGACTCAATGGACTTAGTTATATTCTCTCTTGCGATTTGTGCAATCGTGATTCTCATATTCTGCCTCTTTTGTGTGATGATAGGCGGGCTAATCATTCAAAAGAAAGTTGGAAGCAAAATAGATTCAGTAGCATATAACAACGATCCAGTATCGGTAGAAGTAGGGTTCCCAAATGAAACGGGATTCTCGGTATCTCCCTTAAAGCTTCTCCCTCTAGTTAAAGTGAACTGGAAAATCGTTTACCCTGATAAAGTAGAGACACGCATTAGAACGCAAAAAGAGACTACTCTCTCAGAAGAGATAGTCCCCAACCAACGTTGTAAGGTAAAGCATGTAACCCGCGAGTTTATGCTTTTTGATGTCCTTGGGTTCTGCAGATACTCCTGGATCCAAACCCAACCAAGGAATTTCACAGCTCTCCCTCAAGTTAATACATTAAGAGCTATTCCACAGCTTCGATCTCTCAATGCTGATGATGGTGTATCTAATCCCTCTGGAAAACCAGAGGGTGATCGAATGGAAATTCGGCGATATGCTCCTGGAGATTCCATTCGCGATGTGATGTGGAAGGTGTATGCGAAAACGCGCCAACTCAATGTGCGATTGGCCGAAAAAAGCGTGTCGCTAGAGACTCAAACGATAGCTTACTTACTCAGCAGCGAGCGAGATGAAGCAGCAGCGGCTACAGCCAGAATGGCTCTTGAGACCGGAGCATTGGGTGACGACTGGACTTTTGGAGCGGACGGTTCTGATCACCCCTGCAAAGATTTGAGTAGTGCGCTTGATGCAGTTGCAAAATCGAGAGCCATTGGAGTGCCACACGAATATGGCTTAGATAAGTTCCTCCAGTTTGCAATCGGCAAATCTTCAACCTATTGTATTATTTTTGCCGCTGCGGAGGTTGCACCTTGGCTGCCCAGAATATTAGAGACAGCTCAACTGTTATCAAGTGGTTTTTCGATAGTTTTGGCAACTGACGGGTTTACAGAACAAAACGAACGTAAAATGTGGGAAAATTTACTATTCAAAAACGACGCGCTACCGAAGATAGAAAGCAACAAAGGTAGTCCAAAAAGTGACATCTTGGGATTATTGACCGAACTAAAGCAGCGAGTAGAATCTATCGTTGTGATTGATAGGCAGTCCGGCCAAGGTTTTGATCATCTGTTAAGAAGAATTTGATAATATACTCATGAGTGGCAACTGAGATTTAAATAATGTCTTGGCAAAAAAATTCAAATAATTATTCTCTTAAAGAATTTTGGCACTCCATAATTTTAGGAGGTAGTTTTTGGATACTCAGCATACCGATGACAACACTNGGAGGATCAGTAGCTGCTTTTTCTGGTTGCGCGCTTGCCTATTATCTCATTAACTATGCACATACTAAGAATGCTATCCGCTTATTTCGTACCGTTGTTCTTTTAGGAATCTATGCCGGTATTTTTCTACTTGGTTTAGCGTTTTCTGAGTTTTTAGTTAGCACCAAGTCCCTAGCGCAATCACTTTCACCGATAATAACTTATCAGTTTGGTGAAATTACTCGGTGGTTTACCATGAGCTTCGCATGTGGTTTATTTCTGAGAACTTTAGCAGTGAGGCAGATATATGGTCCAATTTTAGAAATTTTATTCGTCGCAGCGGCTTTTGTCTTTACTCTTGCCGCTCACAGAAATGGTATGATTCATCGTCCTTTTTTTATTGGAGATTTTGCACAAATTAGAGGTATCGATCCCTCGATAATATTGCTAACTATCGGTTGCGGTGCAGTCTTAACATTATCGGCTCTCCTTGTTCTGGAGCAAAGTGGTAAACGCCTCCTTTACCATTTCTCTACTTTGATTATGCTATGCCTATCTCTTTTCTTATATGTAAATCTATTTGGACTACCTACACCTCAAACAACCGATTCGATGGGGCTTACTGGCCGAGAAGCTGGAACCAACTCACAAAATGAGAATCCATTCCGAGACGGAGAAAACGAAAATAGCGATAGGGAAGCGCCGGTTGCCGTAGTTGTATTNCGGGATGATTATGAACCTCTTAATGGAGCNTACTANTTCAGAGAATCAGCCTACTCNCAATTCAATGGCATNATGTTAGATTACTCTNACATAGATGGNATGGATCCNGATCTTATTANGCAATTCCCNCNAGATAGGANCGANACTTCTAGTCCNCCACCAANTNAAGAGCAGCATCAATTAACTAGGACNACNNTTGGNATGCTGGTTCCCCACAAGAATCCTTTCGGTCTNGANAGNCCTGTTATCTATCAAAACAGGNCAAATCCTAACAACCTCAGNTTTAANANAACGTATGANACGTATTCACTCGCNCCTCAGTATGAACTCGAATATTTGTTGAANCGAGAAACCGGTNACGATGGTTGGTCAGAAGAAATATTAGCCGAGTATTTAAAAATACCCGATGACGACCGCTATAAAACTCTTGCTATGGAATTATTGGCTGAATTAAAACCTGAATTTAAAGAAGANCCATTCGCTAAAGCTTGGACTATTAAGGCCTATTTAGACGAGAATGGAATTTATAGTCTNAAAAATCAACACGCCTACGAATCTGATCCTGCGGCTTCCTTCCTATTCGGTGACCTAACCGGTTACTGCATGCACTTCTCATTTGCTGCAACATATCTATTTCGTAGCGTAGGTATTCCAGCACGAGTGGGAATCGGATATTCAGTACCAGCAGCTAACCGCNCGGGCGGNTCAGCNCTNCTTNTNCAAGCNATTCATGGTCATGCATGGCCAGAAGTATACTTTAAAGGTATTGGNTGGGTAATTATTGACCCTGCGCCTCAACAAACCTTNGTGGACATGACNACTGACCCACAAGATACTNTGCANCANATGTTAGGAGATATGTTNCGGAATNAAGGATCNTTNCANGAGTTTTTGGACTCTCAGAGGNAGCCTTACTTTGATGCCACCACATTANTNAACACTGCNTATCTGATTATTATTGCTATATTNACNATGGCNTACNTGATAAAGGCGTATCGTCTATCCGCNCCTAAANTTCTTGNTAATGACAAAAACGGTCGCTTGCGTTTTAGAGCAATTTTAGATCGCTTGGCCTCGATAGGANTACATAGAAGGCTCGGCGAAAGCCGCGAACGTTTTGCNTTGAGGGCCTGTTCAATCGCACCTTCNATAACAAGAATTACCGAAATGCATCTGGCACTCGCATTGGGAAAAGACCAACAGTTAGGATTAAAAGAAGAGTGGCATAACTTTGAAAGCTCTGTAAAAAAAGAAATAAAATTGAATACAAACTGGCATAGTAAAATATTGGCATTACTCAATCCCTTTTCATGGCTCCTAACTAAATAATAGTTTCAGATTAATTTTACTTCGAGCTTAACAATAGATTTCGGACAATTTGATAAAAAGTGATTCTAAAAATATGACTACTAATGGAGCTGAATCAAGCGAAAGAGAATTCATCAAGGCGCAGGAAGTACTCTTAAAAATTCAGAATATAGTAAAGCAACAAGTTCTAGGTCGAGATAATATAATCGAGTTAGTAATTATTTCGCTTGTCGCCGATGGTCATATTCTGCTGGAAGATTTTCCTGGCTCAGGAAAAACAACACTAGCAAAAGCTCTTGGTGAGGCAATAGAAAGTGAAGATCTTACAGCAAAGTCAACTATCCCATTCAGACGTATACAATTCACGCCAGATTTGTTGCCTTCCGACGTCACTGGAGTTTCAATATTTGATACAAAGACTGACAAGTTTCATTTTCGCCATGGCCCTTTATTTGCTCATATCGTTCTGGCAGACGAGATAAATCGCACCTCCCCCAAAGTACAATCGGCAATGCTCGAAGCTATGGGCGAAAAACAAGTTACAGTCGACAACACAACATATGTTCTTGACGAATTATTTTTCGTCATTGCAACTCAAAACCCACTCGACCTAGTTGGCACCTATCCTTTGCCAACACCACAGCTTGATCGATTCCTATTTAAAATCACGATGGACCATATTGATCGCGAAGCAGAGCTCGAAGTACTTGATTCAATCGATGAGAGAAAGCGTTTGATGAGCAACCCAGACAAAGTCAATCGTGACGATATTTTAAAAGCAAGAGAAACAATTGGCGAACAAGTCTATATCAGTCGAAGCATAAAAACAGCGCTAGTCGATATTTCCAGGCGCCTTCGAGAAGATGATCGAGTTCTGCAAGGAAACTCCACAAGAAGCATGGTCTTATTATTGCCTGCATTGCAAGTTCGCGCAGCGTTAAGGGGTCGCAATTATGTGTCATCGGAAGACATTGAAAGTCTAATCCCCGAAGTTCTAAATCACCGAATTGAACTCGTACCTGGTGTAAATGATTTCGAGAAGGTGCTTCAGGATAGTATGGAGAGACCATTGGAAGAACTCGCTAAAAGTACTTTATCGAAATGAATCCAAAATTTAAGCTTACGACTAAAAACATTCTAGGCTTAATCCTAGCGTTGTGTTTTTCCCCAATATTGAGCTTCTCTCAAAATGATCGTGAACTCTCGATTGAGGACATCAAAATCGAAGAAACATCAAATCAATTATGCTTTGGTTTCAGTGATATTGGCGATTCAAGAGCAGTAGAAATCTGTGATGCACTACAATTACAAGAGAACGTAAAAGCAAGAGAACTTGCAGAAAATTGGATTAGAAACGAACCAGACTCACCAGCAGCTCAATTTTCACTAGCCGAAATTCTTGTAACGGTAGAAGGCAATTTGCCAAGAGCGCTTTTTCATCTAATCCGAGCCGAGAACCTCACAGACTTCAAATCAATAGATGCAGCCTTTAACTCCGGCCAAATGCAGTGGCATTATCTTACATTGAGCCAGCTCTCCTATGTTTATCAGTTAATGGGAGATCAATTGAAGTCACTTGAGTATTTAGACAAAATCTCTGGCATATATGAGCTAGATATAGAATCTTCTCGAGGTTGGCCGCTCATAAAACTTAAGCAATATGAAGCCGCTAGAGAATCAGCTCAGCGGGTGTTAGACGCTAGTAATAATCCAATTGAAAGAGCCCGAGCTTGGAATACTCTTTGCGTAGTAGAATTAGCAAGTTTAGCCCCTATTGAGTCAACGTTTGCTTGTGATCAAGCAATCGATGAGAAAGGCGATATCTCAGATGGAACGAATGACTATGACACTGTCTACCTCACAAATGCCTCTGAAGTTGCTTTGAGTTTGCTCCAATTGCAAAAAGCGGAAAGTTATTTAGATCGCGCTGCTCGAGTTTTGAATCCCGATAGTGTTGCCGACCCATGGATATATAAATTATTCCTCACACTAAACCAAGGCAGATTCGATGACGCAAGAGTTGCTCTCGATAGAATGTTAATTTGGCGACAGCAGCAAAATCCCCTAGTCAGTGTGATGAATCGCGCCGAACACTTTCTTGTTAGTGCCAACTTTCTAATGCTAGCCGGCTATCCCGAAGACGCAATAAAACTAAGTCAAGCTGCTCTAAACGAACCCGATAGAAATGGATCCTATAGCGCTGATGATGCGCAGAAGGATGCTTTCGCGTCGTTAGTAAATATGGTTGCTAATCGAATAGAGTATCAGATACAGCTTGAGCAGCTAGCAAGCGTTAATTTTTTTGACTCATTTGTCAGCCGATTAAAAATGGGAATTTTGACCTTCAACGCATGGCAAGCCGAGAGACAGGCTGCTTCTCTATTTGCTAGCANAGAAGTCNTGCAAAATAGACTCAGGCCTTATGCTCCACTCGACGTTCACATCCCCGAATGGGTAGAGCCTGAGATTGTAAATATAATTGGCACGGGAGTAGTATCTGCAGTTTTAGAGGAATCGAAGGCAAACGGAGCTTTCCAACTCAACGAAGGTTATTATCACGCCTATTCTACGGAAATAGCTTCCTTGGAAGGCGATGTTAATTTGACCATCCGTGCAGCAAATCAAGCATTAGCGCTCCTACCAACGCAGGAAGTGCTGCTCAAAGCAAGAGTGTCCACTAGGTTAGCCCAAGCAAATTGGTCTCTAGAACGTCATGAAGAAGCTCTAAGTAATTATGAAGATGCCTTCAGGAAAGACCCCACAATCATTAGAAGACTCGAAACTGCGATTCCCGTTACTTTCTCAAATGACGGCACTGACTTTTCTCGAACTGTTGAAGGATACTTGAAAAAGTCTCCCCGATTTAAGAACGAAGATAATGGGTTTTTATTGGAGGTAAAAAGCACTCCCGATCTTTCTATCTGTTTACGATCAAGAACACGAGAGGTATTGTCGTGTTATACTCTTGCCGCCGCCGAAAATCAAAGCAGCGAATGGAACGCCCGAGAGCTGAGTAATTTATTTCATCGAGACACTTTTGGATTGGGATATCAGATTACTAAAGCTCAACGTTCGATTCTGCTGGGTTCAAGCGTCATCCTTAGTTCTCAAAATAGCAGGGTAAGACCTGATTCGCAGGAATCCTTTCTAGCACGTTAAAGCCGTGGGCGAATATAGTAGGAAGAAATTGCTTGGGTTCAAAATTGTTAAAACTGAATACACTTTCAAAGCGCATGATTATTCTACTGGCTGCAGTATCAGCTCTTGGCCCAGTTGGAATGCAGATCCTTTTACCTGCCTTACCTGTAATTAAAGAAACTTTCTCTGTATCCAATGACGTAGCGCAACTTACATTAAGTCTTTCCATGCTCGCAATCGCCATTGGCACTCTTGTCTACGGCCCACTGTCAGACAAATACGGTCGTAAGCCAGTAATGCTCGTTGGAATAGTTATAACGTTAGTTGGTTCTGCTGTCTGTTTCGTCGCTGATTCAATAGTTCTGTTAATTTCAGGGCGGTTTATCCAAGCATTTGGCGGAGCAGTAGGACTAGTTCTTGCGAGAGCAATAGTGCGTGACGTTTATGGCCCTGCGGAAGCTGCTCGAGTCATCGCAACACTAGTAATGGTCATGGTGGTACTTCCNATGATGTCTCCAGCACTTGGAGGTGAACTTATGCAACAATTCGGTTTTGAGTCAGTTTTCATTGTCATCGCTTTAGCAAGTGCGTTAGCTTTTATTTTTCTTCTTCTCTGGCTTCCAGAGACGCTCAAAAAACCAGTGCCATTTGAGGGTATGAAATCGATGTTTATAACTTTTTCAAAATTATTTGCATCAAGAGCATTTTGCGGGTACGCATTTTGCGTGACTTTTGTTTCTGTCGTATTTTTTAGTTTTATCTCCGCTGCACCGGAGATAATGGTATCGGTATTGAATCGTCCACCAACCGAATATGGTTACTATTTCATAATGATTCCCGTTGGATTCATGTCAGGAAATTATGTAGCAAGACATTTTGGGAAAACAATTTCCATTGACAGCATGATTGGTATNGGAGCCAGCATTGGTGTNTTTGGCATTGTCTTAGCAATAATNCTTCAAATTTTAGGCTTGAGCACACCTTTGGCATTGTTTATNCCCATCGCTTTAGCCGTATTTGGAAACGGTATTACTTTGCCTAACGCTCAAGCGGCTGCTATAAACGAATTTCCGGAATATGCAGGGACAGCTTCAGGACTGACAGGCTTTCTTCAAATGGGAGTTTCTTCAGTCGCAGCGCAGGTGGTAGCGCTAATCTTCAACGAAACCGTGTACCCCCTGCTTTGCATGATGTTAGTCGCTTCGATTATCTCCCTTATAANTTTTAGATGGGGGGTGCTGAATTTCCGAAAAGCCACTGTATGAATCTAACACTAACTCCAAGNGTTTGAATTGAGTAGGTCAACTAATTCGGATTCATTCTCCAAACATCGAAGATCAAAAATTAACCTNCCATCATGCAAGCGACCAATAACGGGTGTCGACAGGCCTCNAAATTTTCTAGCCAGGCTTTGAAGCTTAGCGTCAGTTTCACCTTTTTCAGCCAAGGGCTTTAGCACCAAAGCGCTACTTTCTAACAATTCTAAAGGCAGTGCTCCACTCCCAATCTGACTTTTGCAAGGCTCCATTGAGACTTCTGCGATATTAGTGAGCCTTTCAACAAAGATAGGAAAGAGTTTTTCAGCTAACTTTTGGATCTCGCTTAGCGGCCTCACAAGGTTTCGGAGCAAAGGCAGTCTATCTGCAAGCCGGTCGGGGTCGGTATACAGCTTTAACACTTCCACTAGAGCTGCAATAGTAATNTTATCCACTCGAAGTGCTCGCTTCAGAGGGTTTTTCTTTATCTCTTTTATAAGGCTCTTTTTCCCAACGATCAAGCCAGCCTGGGGCCCACCCAGTAATTTGTCTCCACTGAAAGTCACGATATCAGCGCCCTCCTTCAGAGTTTCGAATACCGTCGGCTCTTTCGGAAGACCGTATTTAGCTATGTCGATTAATGTTCCACTCCCTAGGTCAGAGACAAAATGCAAGTCACTTTGACGTGCTAAATCACTAAGTTCCGATTCAGTTATCGAGCTTGTATACCCTTTAATTTCGTANTTACTTGTATGAACCTTCATTAGAACACTAGTATTAGGATTNATTGCTGATTCATAATCTCTAAGGTGTGTACGATTTGTTGTACCTACTTCCTTTAGAATACAATTGGCACCTATCATGACGTCGGGAATGCGAAAAGCTCCACCAATTTCAACCAATTCTCCGCGCGAAATTATGACTTCTCTTTTTGGAGCCAAAGTATTTAAAACTAGTAGAACCGCAGCAGCATTGTTATTTACGATCGTTGCAGCTTCGGCGCCAGTAATGTCACATAAAAGTTTCTCTAGATGCGAGTCTCGATCACCTCTTTTACCAGTTTCAAGATCATATTCCAGATTCGATGGCGCACTTGCAACAAGGCTCATTGCCGCTACCGCGCTCTTCGGCAGTCTAGCACGACCTAAATTTGTATGAATGACTGTGCCGGATANATTAATTACTGGCACTAATGTATTTTGATCAGCGCTTTTNAGCCGATTTACTAAATTCTCACAGATTACCNCGAAAAAGTCCTCCTTCAGAACTTGGTCGATAACTAACCCATTATTTTCGGATATTTCTGACCGNANTGACTCAAGCTCTTCCCTGATAGCAATTTTTACTGCGNTGTTTCCANAAGTGGCAACAACCTCAGCCAATTCCGCTGATTGAAGTAAAAGATCGGTGTTAGGCAAGGCTTGGAATGCGTTCGTTGAAGATTTCACGACTGTAATATAGCTCACGGCTACTCAAATTGTGTCTATTGTAAGAAAAGCCTTTGCAATCTACGCAATTTTTATGCAATGTTCAACATGAAAGGATAAATAAAATACTCATAATTCCATTCTCTACTTTATTGTTAAATTAACGAGAATTATCTTTTAATTGTTTAATTAACGAGCTGTAAACATNGTGGAATCAAGACCCGACGTATTAGTTGTCAATAATTTTCATCCTCCGACAATTTCACGAATTGAAAAAATCTATCGGACTCATCACTTNTGGAAANTAAGTTCTGAGAGCCAAATAGCTCTCATTGCTCAACTGGAGGGANAGTGTAAAGCCGCAGTTACCGGATCCTGGGCATTCAACGATGNGGCTTACAAACTAGAATCTTTGTCACTTATCTCAGCGTTTGGTGTTGGGATCGACGGAATTGATATAAACCGGACAAAAGAGCAACACATCAGGGTAACGAACACTCCCGATGTGCTAAACGACGACGTGGCTGATGTGGCTTTGGCTTTAATTTTGACCACAAGTCGAAACATTATTAACGCCGATAAATATGCGAGGTCTGGNCTCTGGGAACGGAGTTCGATGTCCTATGGGTCTGGTTTGGCAGGCAAAACTCTTGGTATTGTGGGATTAGGTAGAATTGGACAGGCGGTCGTTGAGCGGGCATTACCTCTTAAATTGAAAATCGCCTATCACAATCGAAACAAGAAAAATTCCCCTCATAAATATTTTAAATCCTTGGTAGAACTTGCGACGCACTCCGACATTCTCCTTTGTGTACTCCCTGGCGGTCATGAAACAAAGAAAGCTATCAATTCAGAGGTCCTTACAGCTCTCGGACCGACGGGTATTTTCATAAATATCGGTCGCGGAACCAGTGTAGATGAAGANTGTCTGATAGAGTTCTTATCNCGAAANCAGATAGCNGCCGCCGGTCTTGACGTTTACGCCACAGAACCCTCAATACCGAGGGCTTTGCGGGAGCTAGAAAATGCAGTTCTNCTGCCGCATATCGGCAGTGCTACAGNGGAAACCCGNACAGCAATGGGTGATTTAGTACTCAAAAACCTGGAAGCATTTTTCTCGAAAAAAAATCTAATCTCGGAAGTTAAATGAGTCATTTCGANCAGGAGATTATAAAAGACTACTGCCCTTACTGTGGAGAGTTAATAGAGCTATTAATAGACTGCTCCATAGGTGTTCAAGAGTATATCGAGGATTGCTACGTTTGCTGTCGTCCTATCCAAGTCGCAGCCTCAGTCACTGAGGATGGCAACCACAACGTNATTCTTTCTGATGAGAACTCGTAGTTAAGGAAATTNTAGGATTTCTTAAACTAAATATTCAGTCAAAGTACAAACATTACAGAGTATCAATACTGAAACTGGATTTTAATTTTCATGTGCATTATTCTCTCGCCCGCGGTTGAAGAATACATCATTCTGATATTGAAAGTTGTTTTGGCTTCTTCAAATCGGGCATCTGGCAANTATGATTTGTTTCAAATATTCCGGTATTATCTCGAACCATAAGAAGAGCCCTAAACACTTAATCAATTACACTAAGCACATATTCTTTCTATGAAAAAAGTTTCACCTAAGAAAAAATCCCAGCCAACGAAAATATCAACTAAGCAATTCGTCTTTGCCTTCGGTAGAAAAACTGATGGTAATGCGCGAATGCGGGAATTGCTGGGAGGAAAAGGTGCAAACTTAGCTGAAATGGCATCGATTGGTTTACCAGTACCTCCTGGGTTTACGATTTCAACTGAGGTGTGTAACTACTACTACAAGCATGAAAAGCGTTATCCNAAACAGCTGCTAAAAGACGTCCAAGNCGGAGTACGAAGAATTGAAGCACAGCTAGGCAAGAAATTTGGTGCTTCGAAAAACCCTCTTCTAGTTTCAGTGCGCTCTGGTGCACGAGATTCAATGCCAGGAATGATGGACACCATTCTTAATCTTGGGCTCAATGATCANACAGTTGAAGGTCTTTCNAAATCTTCCGGTAATCCNCGATTTGCNTGGGATTGCTATCGTCGCTTTATTCAAATGTATGGCGATGTCGTTATGGGCGTCCAAGCTCGAAATGAGGAAGAAGAGGAACCATTCCATAAAGAGTTAGAAAAATTNAAGAATAGTCTTGGAGTTTTCGCAGACACAGAACTAACAACGGAAAACTTGAAAACGTTGGTTAAACGATACAAGNTTCTGATAAAGAAACGGACGCGTAGCGCTTTTCCCCAAGATGTAATGCAACAGCTTTGGGGAGCAATCGGTGCCGTATTTGGTTCATGGAAAAACGATCGAGCTATATTGTACCGTCAGGAATATGGAATCCCCGCTGAGTGGGGAACTGCCGTAAATATCCAGTCAATGGTTTTTGGCAACACGGGAGACAATAGCGGCACAGGTGTCGCGTTTACGAGAGACCCGGCGAATGGTGAGAAAGTGTTTTATGGTGAGTATCTGATTAATGCTCAGGGAGAAGACGTTGTTGCTGGGGTTAGAACCCCGCAGCCGATCCAACAAATGGCTAAGACCTTGCCGAAAAGCTTTAAAGATTTAGAAAAAGTCAGAGGTAAGTTAGAGCGACATTTTCGCGATATGCAAGATTTTGAATTTACCATAGAAAATGGACGGCTATTTATTTTACAAACTCGAAATGGAAAGCGCACTGGGCTAGCCGCCGTTCGCATCGCTGTCGAAATGCAAAAAGAGCGATTGATGAGCCAGCGAGATGCCTTGCTGAAAATACCAGCGGAGTCGATTGATTCTCTATTAGTTCCAATATTTGATCCCAAGGCGTTGAAGGCCGCGACTGTCATTGGCCATGGACTGCCTGCAGGCCCGGGCGCCGCGACTGGAAGAATAGCGTTTACGGCAGCAAATGCTGAAATTGAAACGCGCAAAGGTAACAAAGTCGTGCTTTGTCGNACTGAAACCTCACCAGATGACCTAAAAGGTATGNTGCTTAGTCAGGGGATATTAACCTCGCGTGGCGGTGTTTCTTCCCATGCAGCGCTGGTGGCGAGACAATTAGGTAAGGTATGCGTTTGTGGAGCAGGAGATGTAGTTATAAACTATGAAAAGCGCACCTTAACTTCCGGAAAGGTCGTGTTAAAGGAAGGCGATTATATCTCTATAGATGGCTCCACAGGAGCCATCTATAGAGGCATGATTGAAAGCGCTGATAGCGATGTGAAGAGAGTTTTAGAAGGAAAATTGAGATCAGCCAATAGCTATACTTTTAGCTTATTTGAAACCGTCATGAGGTGGGCCGACAGGCAGCGCAGCCTTAAGATAAGAACCAATGCGGATACTCCAGCTATGGCGCGTCAGGCGGTCTCCTTTGGAGCCGAGGGCATCGGACTCTGCCGAACTGAGCACATGTTCTTTGACGGTGACCGAATAAATTTTATGCGACAGATGATATTAGCTGTTGATGAAGTTCAGAGGCGATCAGCACTGAAAAAACTTTTACCTTTTCAGAAAAAAGATTTTGTTGGATTATTCAAAGCAATGAACGGAAGACCTGTGACGATCCGTTTACTTGACCCTCCTCTCCACGAATTCTTACCACAAGATGATGTAGTCAGGCGTCAACTTGCGGAGAAACTGGGTGTGCCCTTTGATTTTGTTATCGATAGAATTAAAGCACTGCATGAAGAAAATCCAATGCTGGGATGCCGAGGATGCAGACTAGGAATTCTGTATCCAGAGATTACTGAAATGCAAACTCGTGCAATATTTGAAGCCGCCGCCCAACTACAAAAAAGTAAAAAACGCATTAAGGTCAATCCAGAAATAATGATCCCATTAGTGGGCTTCCGTGAAGAGCTAGCGGACCAGCTTTCTATTGTTCACCGAGTCGCGAAAGAAGTTATGAAAGCAAGAAAAGTTCGNATCAATTATATTGTTGGCACAATGATAGAAGTACCCCGAGCAGCTATAACGGCTGATGAGATAGCTAAAGAGGCAGATTTTTTCAGTTTCGGCACAAATGATCTGACTCAAACTACCTTGGGCTTGAGCCGGGACGATATGGGTCTTTTTTACGATGAGTATCAGCGTAAAGAGATCTATCATAAAAACCCTTTCGCTAGTCTTGATAAAACTGGGGTNGGTAAATTAGTNAGTTACGCATCGCACAANGGCCGCCAAGCCAAGCCAAACTTAAAACTCGGTATATGTGGTGAGCACGCAGGAGACCCTTCCTCGATAGATTTTTGCCATAAAGCGGAGCTGAATTATGTAAGTTGCTCTCCCCCTAGGGTTCCAGTTGCCAGGCTAGCAGCTGCTCAGGCAAAACTTCGGGATATAGTGTAGCCCCAAAAACCTTAATCCTTTACAGACAGATTTACCCGATAAGCTGATCGTTTTTTGAGCAAGGAATTGAGTTTCTCTCGATAGCAATTATCTGATAAGCTCAAATATTAAGCTCTTAATCAACTAATAATCTAAAAAGAAAATACTATGAGCACCGGCATCTTAGCAATTCTCTCTCTACTCCCCATAATCTCAGTTGCAATTTTTTTAGTAATATTGCGTTGGCCAGCAAGCAAAGCCATGCCTATCGCTTACGTGGTAGCAGCAGCCTTAGCGCTTTTTGTCTGGCAATTGCCCATGACCAAAATATTAGCCGCATCAGTTAACGGGCTCATAATAGCCGGCACCCTAATTTATATAATATTTGGAGCAATTTTACTCCTGAACACGCTCCAACAAAGTGGTGCTATGAACACTATTCGACAGGGCTTTTCAGACATAACGCCGGATAGACGGATTCAGGTAATAATTATCGCCTGGCTTTTTGGTACATTTATCGAAGGATCCGCNGGATTTGGGACCCCAGCTGCTGTAGCAGTGCCCTTAATGGTAGGCCTAGGCTTTCCAGCAATGGCAGCCGTAGTTGCCGGAATGATTATTCAAAGCACCCCAGTATCATTTGGCGCAATGGGCACGCCAATATTGGTGGGCGTCAATACCGGGCTATCGGCCGANCCCGGAATGATTGCATACGCCATGGAATTAGGCTTNTCTGAATGGGAAGATTTTCTGGGATTCATCGGTACAAAAATAGCGATAATCCACGCAANTGCNGGAACGTTTATTCCACTGTTAGTGACATCGGTAATGACAAGGTTTTTTGGCGCAAACCGTTCCTTTGCAGATGGATTTAANGTCTGGAAATTNGCAATTTTTGCGGCCCTTTCTATGACCNTCCCTTACTTAATAGTGGCAACTTTTCTAGGCCCAGAGTTTCCATCTATGTTTGGCGGTATGATTGGGCTTGCTATCGTTGTAACTGCAGCAAAGAATGGTTTTTTAATGCCAGACGAGACAGAAACTTGGGATTTTGATGCAAAGGAGAATTGGGAAGAGGAATGGAGCGGCTCNATGCAGGCCAATCATTCGGCTTCATCTGAAAACAAATCAATGGGCCTTGTNCGCGCATGGTCNCCNTACCTATTCGTCGCCGGCTTATTAGTCCTTACAAGGCTACGAGCAGTTAATATGGANGCGTTTTTGAGAAGTGATCATCCTTTGATCACTTGGTCGTGGACTGAGATATTTGGGAGCGATATTAGCGCTTCTTTTCAACCACTCTGGTCTCCTGGAACAATTTTTATCATCGTTTCTTTAATCACAATTCTCGTTCATGGCTTGAAGACCTCTGACTATAAAATAGCATTTAATAGCTCATTAAAAACTCTAGTGCCAGCATCCACAGCTCTCGTTTTTACGGTCCCAATGGTTCAAGTGTTCATCAACTCTAGTGGTGGTGGTGCCGGATATGAGCAAATGCCAATCGCATTAGCTGAAGGTGTGGCTAACTTAGCGGGTTCGGCGTGGCCATTTTTCTCAACGTTTATTGGCGGACTTGGAGCATTCGTCGCAGGCTCGAATACAGTAAGCAATATGATGTTTTCATTATTTCAGTTCGGAGTCGGCGAACGAATCCTAGCAGATCCAACATGGATCGTCGCGCTGCAAGCTGTTGGCGGGGCTTCAGGTAACATAATATGCGTTCATAATGTCGTAGCTGCCTCGGCAGTAGCAGGATTAATAGGCAAAGAAGGATCTGTAATAAGAAAAACACTTCTTCCATTCCTGTATTATGCGCTAATGACTGGAGCACTTGGATACGGCATAGTGAATTTGAGCAGTGGCGTTTTTAACGCCGGCTTCATCGTAGTAGCTNCTATTGTTGCGACAATGGCTTACTTTATCTATAAATATAATAAGGTTTCAGCTTCTTGATTTCAGAGTAACTAAGAGTATTTTGGAAGGCATCTGACAAGTCTCAGATGCCTACGCGAAAAGTATCGTAGAAATNTATGCAATCTAAATCTCTTATTGTGGCTACCGCAGGCCACGTTGATCATGGAAAAACTTCTTTGGTCAAACATTTAACCGGCGTGGATACAGACACCCTTGAGGAAGAGAAAAAACGTGGGTTAACAATCAACCTCGGATACGCTTATCTTCACTTTAAGAACCAACAAGATAATCAAGATGTCTCTTGCACTCTTGGTTTCATAGATGTTCCGGGCCATGTTGATTTCATAAGCAATATGTTGGCNGGTTTCGGAGCTGTCAATTATGCACTTTTGGTTATTGCTGCAGATGACGGCATCATGCCGCAGACTAAAGAGCATCTTTCGATAATCAAGTTGCTTGGAATAGAAAATGGCATTATTGCAATTACGAAAATAGATAAGGCGACTAAAAGTCGACTTCAGCAATTAACGCACGAAATTAAAGAGCTAGCTACAAATTCGATATTTGAATCCGCAGAAATTTTTGAAATTTCTAATACAACTCAAGTTGGAATTGAAGAACTAAGAGAGAAACTAAAGTCTGAAACTATTAGATTAGGATCGCGACAAGGAAACAGCGAGGATAGGAATTTCCGATATTTGATTGATCGCGCTTTCAGTGTAAAGGGCATAGGCACTGTCGTTACTGGTTGCGTCAAATCGGGCTATATCAATAAAGATGAACATACCGCAACTTCCAGATTTGCTGATTCAACAAAAGTGAAAGGTATTCGAATAGACAAGGAAGACACTACGACTATCGGAGTAAATCAGCGAGCTGCATTGAACCTGAGTGCGAGCCTAGAAAATCTCTCGAGAGGCGACTGGTTAATTGACCCATCTATACTTCATCCTGTTACCAGGTTAGATACCACTATCAATTTGCTTGAATCAGGTTTATCGATAAAATCTGGGACAGAGTACCACCTTTACATTGGAACCTCACATCACATAGTCAGCATTAGAAAGCTTGATGAGGATGGCTCCTTTTTTCAGATTAAAGCCCAGTCGGCTGTGATTGCGCATTACGGAGACAGATTTGTTATTCGAGATCCAGCATCACAACGTACGATCGGCGGCGGCAAAGTAATCGACGTATTCATCCCAAGAAAAGGGCGTTCCAGTGAAGACCGACTAAAGGAACTTGCTGCCTCCAACCAAGAGGATGAACTTGCTCTTAAATCTCTTATTGAGATATCAAAAGCCGGCCTTAACCTACGGAAATTTTCGATCAAACGAAATCTTAAATTGGAAAAGATCGAGAAATTTTTGCAGAAATTTCGAAAAGAAGGTCTTGAATATATCAGACTCGAAGAGAGAGCAAAAAAAGATGAGATTATTTTGTTTCATGAGTATTTTAAAAATTACGCAAGTAGGATAATGGCCATAGTGAAAAATTTTCACAGCGCTAATGTAAATGTTCAGGGCATAAGTGAACTATCTTTAAGTCGCGAAGTACAACTTCCCTCATCTCATCTATTTTTTAACAGCATTCTACAAATTCTACTAAAAAAGAAGCTCTTAAATCTATCCGGCACCCTAATCCATCTGCCAAATCATAAAGCATCATTAAGTATAGAGGAAAAACAATTTCTTACTAAGGTAAGGCCTTTACTTGAGAGTTCAGGAAATATTCCTCCTAGAACAAGGGAGTTAGTCGAATTGACGGGAATCCCGCTTAGAAAACTTGAGATCATATTAAAACAAATAACTGGATCTGGCAGCCTAGTGAAAGTCTCCGAGAATCGTTATTTCCTTCCTGAAACAATCATGCAAATCGCCGAATTTACGGAGAATTTAATGGAACACAATTCCGAAAAGGATGGATTCACCGTAATTCAATTTAGAGACCAATCCGGCATCGGCAGAAATCTTTGTATTGAAATACTTGAATACTTTGATCGTGTAGGATTTACTAGAAGGGCTGGAAATGCCAGATTTTTGAGAACTGAGAAGGAGAACATATTCGCTAAATAAAATAATCAAATTCCATGCAACACGACTGGCAACTTTGTATAGCCCTTTACAAAACTTGAATAGACACGCTCCGGTTCAGCAATCGTTTCAATGTATTCGAATCTATTCATGATTTCTTCCCAGAGTATTCGCAGCTGCATTTCAGCCAATCGATTCCCCATGCATCGATGTATGCCAAAACCAAAAGATAAATGTTGACGAGCGTTAGGTCTATCTATCCAGAGATCATCCGGGCGCTCAAGTATTTCCTCATCGCGATTGCCCGACGCGTACCACATAACAACCTTATCTCCTTCATTGATTTTTTTATTACCCAACACCGTATCTTGTCTCGCTGTTCTGCGCATATAAGCAAGCGGAGTCTGCCAACGTATAATCTCAGAAACCATGTTACCTATAAGATTAGTATTCCTTCTGAGCTTTTCATATTCTCCAGGGTTTTCATTTAATGCGACCACCCCTCCGGTTATTGAATTTCGAGTTGTATCGTTTCCTCCGACGATCAATAAGAGCAGATTACCCAGAAATTCCCTAGGAGGCATATTCCTTGTTGCCTCACCATGAGCAAGCATAGATACAAGGTCAAACCCTGGACTTTTATTTATCCTTTCATCCCAAAGTCGTTGAAAATATTCTAAACATTCTTGTATGGCAGTCCATCGCTCGTCTTGCGTATTCGCCACTCCACCCTTTTTAGGTATAGCAGTAGTCATATCAGACCAGTAGGTTAGTTTGTTACGATCTTCAAAAGGAAAGTCGAATAGAACCGCCAACATTTGCGTAGTCAATTCAATCGAAACATTTTCAACCCAATCAAACTCTTCGCCTATCGGAAGGCTATCCAATATCTTGCAAGCTCTTTCCCTAATGATGACTTCAAGGTTCTTAAGGTTTGCGGGAGCCACGACTGGTTGTGCTATACGCCGCTGTTCATCGTGTTTAGGAGGATCCATAGCGATGAATGATGGTAGGGTAAATTCTTCAAACGCATCTACTATTCCAATTGTTGGCTCAGAAGAATAAATCTCCGGAGAAGTATCTACCTCCATTATGTCCTTATATTTCAATATCGACCAGTATGGGCCCACCGCGGACTTAGAACAAAAATGCACAGGATCTTCTTCCCTCAGACGTTTTAGAAAAGGAAGATACTCGTTAGCTTGCCAAATACCCGGATGTGATAAGTCAATTTCTTCGATGGGAATGGAGTACGGATCTTTTCCAACCATACTCCATTTACTTAATTGAGATTTTTGTTTGAACGACTCATTCATATGCGTTGCACCCCCCTCCTGATACAACATATAGCCAATTGGTTAACGCGAGTTACTAAAATTGAAATTCCGGAGTAGTGACGACCAACCCATCGAGATCTTCTGTAACTGAAATCTGACAAGCTAATCTAGAATTTTCTTTACGATCCGGACTCAAACNGAGCATCGCCTCCTCTGTTGGACTAATTTNCTCTAGTCTACTCAACCACTCCTCTTTAACAAAGACATGACANGTTGCACAGGAACAAGATCCACCGCAGTCTGCATCAATTCCAGGTATACCGTTCGTAACAGCTGCCAACATTACCGACGATCCANGCCGCGCCTCGATCANCCTTTCGGTCCCATCATGTTCAATATAGGTAATACTTATCATTAAAAAACCCTTTCTGTGTCTTTTCTACCAAAAAAAACCTAGCCATCAATTTAGTGATTGAAAATTTTGTAACCTAAAAATTTTTTCAATCGAAGACAAACTCAATAAAACCTACGCATATTACAATTTTGCCATAGAATTCAGCGCTNGATGTTAGTAAACTTCTAATCTTCCTGTATAGACGTTTGTCGAGCGCCACTAAAATTATATAAAAATTGTCGACTAAATTCNTCTAAATAATGTCCGATGTAATTTCCCAGTANGGTTTCTTGCTATTAGTTATGGCCTGCGTCTTTGGGTTTTTTATGGCATGGGGTGTAGGTGCTAATGACGTAGCTAACGCGATGGGAACATCTGTTGGTGCCCGCGCGATAACAATCAAACAAGCCATCATAATCGCCATGATCTTTGAGTTTACCGGAGCATGGCTTGCCGGTGGGGAGGTAACCTCAACCATACGAAGTAGCATCATCGATGTTGAAACTGCTGGCTTCAATGATGCACCAGAATTGCTCATCTTTGGGATGCTTTCCTCCCTATTGGCAGCAGGAATCTGGCTCTTGGTAGCTTCAAAATACGGATGGCCAGTCTCTACGACTCACTCCATCATTGGCGCGATTGTTGGCTTTGCCGTTGTTGGCGTTTCAGCAGATTCAGTAATGTGGGGCCAAGTTGGTGAAATAGTTGCCAGCTGGGTAGTCTCTCCTGTTGTTTCAGGGAGTATTGCATTCTGTCTATTCCTGTCAGTTCANAAATTGGTCTTAAGTACAGATGATCCACTAAAATATGCAAAGCGATACGTACCTTTTTATATGTTTCTTGTAGGTTTCGTAATNGCTATGGTTACNCTCGTTAAAGGTTTGAGTCANGTAGGAATAAACGTGACATTCAGCGAAAGTACTTTTCTCGCACTAGCATTTGGTGGCCTAACAACAGCAATCGGAGTTTTTATGCTACGCCGGCTAAAACTCTCTGTCTCTGCTAGTTCAGAGGAACAGATGCAAGGCGTTGAGCGTGTTTTTGGAGTTTTAATGATTTTTACCGCTTGCTCCATGGCCTTTGCTCATGGGTCAAACGATGTTGCTAATGCTATTGGTCCACTAGCAGCCATAAATAGCGTGATCGCA
>PAWK01000056.1 GCA_002714195.1 Gammaproteobacteria bacterium
GGAAGGTTTTTTGAATTCGGAGAGTCAGGCATCATTTAAAGGTAACTTCTTCAGTTAATTACCTGAACATTGATTTTCTCGCCAGTTTGATGATCTTCTAAAAGGAAAGCAAGTCCGATTCTTTGGCTTGATACACGGACTCAATCTTTGCCACATATTTGTCGGTAAGTTTCTGTATATCTTCTTCAGCCCGCCTCTGCTCATCTTCACTGATCTCTTTTTCTTTTTGTAAATCTTTGAAATCTGAATTAGCATCTCGGCGAATATTGCGGACAGCAACTTTTGCATTTTCGGACTCATTTTTTGCCTGTTTTGTGTACTCCTTCCGAGTTTCTTCAGTNAGAGGAGGCATGGGAACACGAATGGTATCGCCGTTATTTGANGGGTTTAACCCNAAATCAGACTTTAAAATAGCCTTTTCTATTTCTCCAATNATATTCTTCTCCCATGGNGATATTAGCAAATTCCTTCCTTCCTCAACATTTACGTTAGCCAGTTGGCTTAATAAAGTCTCTGTTCCGTAATATGAAACCATTACGGTGTCNAGAATACTTGGGTGTGCTCGCCCTGTGCGAATTTTTTTAAACGAATCCTCTAAAGACGCTATGCTTTTTTGCATCCTGTCTTCAGCATCACCAATAATGTCGTTTATCATTTTAGTTTCCTTCTTGATAACGATTTTACGTTTGAAATAATCCGTCTTCCGCTATTGAATTAANGTTCCGTCGGAAATGCCGCAGATATTATCAAGCAAAGCGCCAGGTCTATACATATTAAATACCTTAATNGGCATTTTATGATCTCTACAAAGACAGATGGCTGTCAGATCCATTACTTCAAGTTTTTTTTCCAAAANTTCATCATAAGTCAAGTTACTATATTTAGTAGCATTCGGATTAATTGTAGGATCTTCGGAGTAAACTGCATCGACTTTAGTAGCCTTTAACACTAAATCGGCGTTTATCTCTATNCCCCTTAAACAAGCCGCAGAATCTGTAGTAAAAAATGGGTTGCCAGTACCGGCCGAAAAAATTACGACGTCACCAGAATCAAGGTGACGAATCGCAGTTCGGCGATCATACTGTTCCACTACTCCGCTCATTTGGATTGCAGACATCACTCTTGTTGGAACAACAGCTCTCTCCAGAGAATCCCGCATAGCCAAGGCATTCATGACCGTCGCAAGCATACCCATATGATCGCCAGTCACCCGTTCTAATCCGGCAGCATTAAGCAAGGCCCCTCTAAACAAGTTACCACCGCCAATTACCATACCTACTTGTACACCAAGCTCAATAGTTTGTTTGATTTCCAACGACATTCGATCAAGCACCTTAGGGTCAATCCCAAACCCTGCGTCTCCAGCAAGTGCTTCACCACTTAACTTTAAAAGTATTCGTTTGTATCTTGTCTCCAGCTTTGCCATAAAATATTATCGGTCAAATAGTTAACCTACTCTCAAGAATTAAGCTGAGCTGCAACCTCTGCAGCAAAATCGTCTTCTTCCTTTTCTATGCCTTCGCCAACTTCATATCGGACGAATCGGACAATATCAGCACCCACTTCTTTCAGCAAATCTCTGATTGTAACTTCTGGATCCTTAACAAATTGCTGTTCCAGCAAACTAACTTCTGCAACAAATTTTCGCAGGCGACCGCTGATCATTCGTTCCACGATTTCCTCTGGCTTACCACTATCTCTGGCCTGCGCAGAATATATCTCAGATTCCTTTGCTAGGATATCCTCGGGAACATCCTCGGGTCTCACGACCATCGGGTTGACTGCAGCAACATGCATAGCTACATCTCTCGCTAGAGCCTCATCGCCTCCTTGAAGAGAAATTAAGACCCCAATTTTGCCGTTATTGTGTACATAACTTTCGACGATACCTTGATTTGCATCTTCGAAATTTAATCTCTCTAACCTTCTGAGATTTATATTTTCACCAATTTTCTGCACAAGAGCTTGTCGGGATTCCTCCAAGCCTTGTTCGAGAAGTTCTTCTACAGTTGCCTCGTTTTCCTCAAACGCACTTCCTAGTGCCTTTTTGGAAAAACCAAGGAAATTTTCATCTCTCGCTACAAAATCTGTTTCACTATTGACTTCGATAATCACACCTCGGTTTCCGTCCTCCGAGACCTTGGCCATCACTACTCCCTCTGCGGCTACTCGACTTGCTTTCTTCGCAGCTTTAAGCCCACTAGCTTTTCTTAGGTCCTCAATGGCTCTTTCCATATCGCCATCTGCATCAGATAACGCTTTTTTACAATCCATCATACCTAAGCCAGTACGTTCACGAAGTTCTTTCACCATACTCGCAGTAATAGTCGTCATTGTTTATGCTCCATTTATATCAAATGAACTAAAAACTTTTAGTTTGCAAAAAGGGGGCTTCATGCCCCCTTGTCGATCTTTCATCTTCTTTAACTTTTATTCAGAACCTGAATATGATCAACTAACTGTAAGACCTTATTCTTTTTCGGTCGTCTCTTTCTTTTTAGAAGGTGCTTTTTTCTTGGCTGGTGATTTCTTTTTTACAGCAACCTTCTTTTTAGCAGCAACTTTCTTTTTCACAGCGGCCTTCTTTTTTGTGGCAGCTTTCTTTTTCACAGGTTTAGTCTCTTTCTTGCTTGATTCTAATTCCTCTTTATCTTTGTCTGGAGGTGCTTGCTCATTATCCTTATCCTCTGAAGTGACATCTTCGTCAGAACCAGCGGCCTCTTCTATCAACTCAAGCTCACCTTCTATTTGGGTTTCAGTGTCTTTTGACACTGGATCTGTCTCAGCATCTTGATCGGATGTAGAAGAAGGTTCCTCTAATTTTATTTCCTCATCTTCAACTTTCTTTACGTCCGAATCGTCTGATGGGCTTTCCTTATCTTCAACTTGCACTGAACCCGAATTGTTTAATGCAACCTCNTCAACCTCAACAAATTCACTCGCGACTTCATCATTACCACCTCTGCCTTCTATGCAAGCATCGGCAACAGCCGCCACATAAAGCTGTATTGCCCTGATAGCATCATCGTTACCCGGAATAACATAGTCAACACCATCAGGACTGCTGTTCGTATCTACAATTCCGAATACCGGAATTTTGAGATTGTTCGCTTCCGTCACAGCGATTCTTTCCTGATCAACATCGATAACAAATAATGCGTCAGGGAGTCCACCCATCTCCTTTATGCCACCTATACTCCTTTCCAATTTCTCTTTGGCTCTTGTGAGCATCAATGCTTCTTTTTTCGTCAAGCGAGTAAATGTTCCGTCCTTTTCTTGAGTCTCTAACTCTTTTAAACGCTTTATTGAACCACGAATTGTTTTATAATTCGTTAACATGCCGCCCAACCATCTGTGGTTTACATAGGGCATGCCAGCTCTTTCGGCTTGCTCCCGAATAATCTTCGCGGCAGCACGCTTGGTGCCAACAAATAAGATTTTTCTTTTTTTCCCCGAAAGCTCTTCAATTTTCTCAAGAGCTGAGTTCAAAGCGGGTAGTGTATGTTCCAAATTTATGATATGAATTTTGTTACGAGAACCAAATATGAAGGGTTCCATTTTTGGGTTCCAATACCTACATTGGTGCCCAAAATGCACTCCTGCTNGGAGCATTTCTTTCATGCTTACAGACATTTTCTTACCTTTAGTTTGGGTTAAGCCTCCATACACCCCATGAATCAACCTATTAAGAATATCTCAAGGCACCCAGATTACATGTGTCGATGTATGTGCGACATTAGTTAANAATTTATANTAGCCCTCAGAGCGGTTCTAGAGNTCTGAAGACAAAGCGGCGGGTTTATACCATAATATTGAGTTTCTCGAAAGTAATATCTCACGTATAAATGCCCTAGAAGTGGCGAAGTAATGCTCATTATCTAAGCTTTTTTTGGCAGATACTTTGTACTCTCAAAGCAGTGTGATTTAAAATACTCNTCTGATTGAAGGCCTTAAACCCTACCAAGCGCGTGAATTACATGGCAATAGACATAAAAACATCTGAAGAAATCTTAAAAATGAGAGTCGCCGGGAAATTAGCGGCCGAAGTGTTGGAGATGATTGGAGAGCATGTCAAGCCTGGTGTAAGCACTGGAGAGCTAGATCGGATTTGCTATGATTTTATTACAAAAGAGCAGAAAGCTATACCAGCTCCTCTTAATTATAATGGCTTTCCTAAATCCATTTGTACCTCNGTGAACCACGTAATTTGCCATGGAATCCCGAACGATCAAAAGATCCTAAAATCTGGCGACATAGTCAACATTGACATTACTGTCATTAAAGATGGTTTTCACGGCGACACGAGCAAGATGTTTCTTGTAGGCAAAACCCCAGAGCATGCAAAGCGATTGGTTCGAGTGACTCAAGAGTGCCTCTACAAAGCTATCGAACTTGTGAGGCCAGGAGCNACATTAGGCGACCTTGGTCATGTAATTCAGCAACACGGTGAAGCCCATAATTATACCATTGTCCGCGAATATTGTGGTCATGGAATAGGCCGAGTCTTTCATGAAGATCCCCAGGTTCTCCATTATGGGAGGCCTAATCAAGGCATTGAAATAAAGGAAGGGATGACATTTACCATAGAGCCAATGTTAAATGCAGGATCTCGTCATACTAAACTNTCAAAACAAGATGGCTGGACGGTAACTACTAAAGATCGCCGCCTGTCCGCACAATGGGAGCATACTCTAGCGGTAACAGATATTGGGTGTGAGATCCTTACGCTTCGGTCAGATGAAAAATTGTGAGCTTCTTTAAATTCTACAAACAGCCATTACCGGCGTACCAAATCCCGGAATTTCACCCCGATAATGACCTTCTAGACATAGTCACATTAAAAGAGAAGATCGNTGGGGCNGGAAGCCCTATCCCCCTGCTAAAAGGAGCGCGTGAAAGGTCGAACGACATCCTCAATATACGATACAAAAAAAACCANAATATCGAGCAGATTGTCAGAGGAAGAGCATGGGTCGTGGACGAAATTTTAAAGCTTGTATGGAAAGCATTGAATTGGCCTGANCCAAGTGAAATTTGTCTAATCGCTGTTGGCGGATATGGCAGAGGCGAGCTATTACCTCACTCTGATGTGGATCTTCTTGTTCTAACAAAGAACGGTTGGCATAAAAAGTACCGAGACTACATAAGTTCGTTTCTAACAATGTTGTGGGATATAGGTCTTGAGCCAGGGCATAGTGTCCGGTCAATTCGTCAATGCAAACAGGAGGCATCAAAAGATATAACTGTCGCGACCGCGCTAATGGAGTCTCGTGTATTAATTGGAAACTCTAACTTGTATACGACAATGTATAATGTGACCCAAAACGAACGAATTTGGCCGGTAAAAAAATTCGTCCTCGCTAAATTGAATGAACAGAACGTGCGACANAGGAAATACCTTGGGGTCGATTACGCGTTAGAACCGAATGTAAAAACCTCCCCCGGTGGATTAAGAGACATCCAAACAATTTCTTGGGTCTGCAAGCGTAAATTTGGCACAAATTCATTCAAAGATTTAGTTAATTTCGGTTTCCTTACAGAACAAGAGCATTCATCTTTAAAGAAGGGTCAAGAATTCCTGTGGAAGATTCGATACGGGCTTCACATGCTTGAATGCCGAAGCGAAGATAGATTGCTCTTTGAGAAACAAAAAGGTCTTGCCCGATTATTAGGATACGAGGATGATGAAAAAAGTCTCGCTGTAGAAAAGCTGATGAAGCTTTATTATCGTGAGGTCGGAAACCTCAGTGAATTGAATGATGTTATTCTTGAGCACTTAGATGAGGTGATTTTTAGAGAGCATCAAAAACCAAAAATATCCTCAATAAATTCCCGTTTTCAGATTCGCAACGGATATATTGAAGTCGCCAATCCAGAAGTTTTCAACCAAACTCCATTTGCCTTGATTGAGATTTTTGTCTTGATGGGTGAGAACCCATTAATCAAAGGTATAAGAGCTTCAACGATTCGTTTGATTCTAGATAGCCGAGCCTTAATTGACGAAGCCTTTAGACTTGATCCTCGAAATATCGAGCTTTTCATGCAACTTTTAAGAACGCAGAATCACATGAGTCTCCAACTAAGTCGAATGGCCCGATATGGAGTCTTAGGGCTATATTTACCAGAATTCGGAAGAATAACGGGTCAAATGCAGCATGATTTGTTTCATATCTATACAGTCGACGCACACACACTACAAGTCGTTGAAAATATGAGAAAATTTCGTCTTCCAGAAGCTCNAGAATCATTTCCTATCGCTGCTCATATTTTTAAAAACCTACCTAAAGTAGAGCTTCTCTATATTGCCGGTTTGTACCACGATATCGCAAAGGGTCGTGGCGGAGACCATAGTGAACTGGGAAAAGCTGACGCCAAGAATTTTTGTTCACGTCATAAACTGAGTGGATGGGACACAAGCTTAGTATCCTGGCTCGTTGAAAATCATCTTTTAATGTCAATGACCGCGCAGAGAAAAGATACCAATGATCCCAATGTTATAGAGGAGTTTGCTGAACATATGGGAGATAAATTACATCTCGACTATCTATACACTATGACAGTAGCAGATATATGTGCGACTAACCCAGAGCTTTGGAACAGTTGGCGTGCAACGCTTTTAAGACAACTCTATCAAAATACAAGGCGAGCGTTAAGGTTGGGTTTAGAGAGGACTGTAAATCGCAAAGAGCGAGTATCTGACAAAAAGGATACCGCACTTAAGTTACTCAACGAGAAGTATTTTGAAACAGAGAAGGTCAGACGTGTATGGGAACTATCTGACGACGAATATTTCGTTCGAGAATCCGTTACCAACATTGCTTGGCATACGGAAGGCATTATTCGATTTGAAAAATCAGATCCGTTGGTTTTGGTTCAAGATACCAACACTGTAGCTGAAGGAGAGGGAGCAACTCAAGTGTTCATTTACACCGCAAATGCAGATTATTTATTCGCTATTTGTACGGCAGCTTTCGAGAGGTTAGGCTTGGATATACAAGAAGCCCGTATTTTCACTTCCTCTCACGATTATTGCATGGATACCTTCACTGTATTGGAAAACGGAGGACTCCCTGTTGGAGATAATTTACCTCGACGCGCTGAAATTATCGAACTACTTGAAACTTGGCTTAGAAAAGATTNNGNAAATATAAGAATGCCAAAGTTTAGGCAGACTCGAAAAGAAAAGTACTTTGCGAAGAGCATAGACGTTACTTTGATAACCCCCTCCGACCAAAATTACTCGATTTTGGAAATAAACTGTCCGGACCAATCAGGCGTTCTTGCNTGTGTAGCTGAAGTGTTGGCTACGAGTGAGATACACATAAAAGACGCTCGTATCACGACCCTAGGCGAGCGAGTTGAAGATTTGTTTTTCATTACAGATAAACAAGGACAACCTATAGTAAGAAAAGCNGACTCTGACAAAATATGCGACGAAATTAAACATCAATTAGAAAATAAACTTTAGCTGATACAAGAGCGATATATGATTACCTTATTCGGAATACCAAATTGCGATAAGATTAAACAAGTAAGAAACTGGCTAAGTAATCATTCTCTAAAATATGAGTTTCATAATTATAAATCCGATGGGTGCGACGAGAAGTTAGCGGCTACGTTATTACAACACTTTACTTATCACGAATTAATAAACAAACGGGGTACGACTTGGCGAAAACTACCCGAAAATCTTAAGGCAACGCTGAATATCGAGGCTGCAAAAAAGTTAATGATAAGCCAACCATCTATTATAGTCCGACCGATATTAAGAATTGATAAAGAATGGNCTCTTGGTTTTAATGAAGAACTACTCTCTGAAAAAGTCGCGAGTTAAGGAAGGAATAAATGATTCAAGAAATTCATAGTTACGCATTCGGAATTGGTACAAAAAATTCTGCTGGAGAAATTATTGAGGTATTTTATCCAGAACCTCAGATACATCCAGATAAAATTGCAGCTCAAAGATTACTCCAGATATCCGGNCTTAAAAATACAGGCTATNTCGAGTTAACGGAAGCTCAGATTGCTCTTGCCAATCGTAGTTTTCGTGAGGGAATTTTTGTAGACCAGCATAAAACNTTTGAAGGAATAAGCGCAGCAAATACATCTATTTTAATGCTTCANGTAGAGGATACAGCACCTAATTCAATTCCAGAAGCTTTTCTCAANCTGCACTTACTTTCTCACAGACTCGCAGAACCCAACACGATCAATCTAGACGGGTTATTTGGTGTCTTGAAAAATATCGCCTGGACGAACGAAGGCCCAGTTGATTTGACAGACCTACCTTTACATCAATTGGAGGCGCGTACAAAAGGNAACGTGTTGAATGTCGAATCTGTTGATAAATTCCCAAAAATGACAAACTATGTTGTCCCCCCCGGAGTGAGAATAGCCGATACGTCTAGGGTTCGACTTGGNGCGTATATTGGCAGTGGCACCACAGTNATGCANGANGGGTTTGTAAACTTTAACGCTGGCACTGAAGGCACAGCCATGGTGGAAGGAAGAATTTCTGCTGGGGTAATGGTTGCGGAAGGAAGCGANCTAGGCGGAAGTTCCAGCACTATGGGTACNCTCTCAGGCGGAGGTACTGAATTAGTTTCAGTGGGAAAAAACTGTTTAATTGGTGCAAATGCTGGAATAGGTTTTCCTTTGGCGGATGGCTGTACTATTGAAGCTGGTTTATATGTAACTGCTGGAATGAAAGTTAATATGCTCAATGTAGATGGAGATTTAGTCAGAGTTTCGAAAGCAAAAGACATACGAGAAGAAAAGAATCTCATCTTCAGGCGAAACTCTTTGAGCGGGGCTATCGAATGTATTCCAGATACTGGGAGTATCTCACTTAATGAAGAACTTCATTCACACAATTAGGAACTTTAATGTCTGAGACTAGAAAGCTTACCGAACAGCTAATCGAAATTCGTTCTATAACTCCTGTAGATGGTGGCTGCCAAGAAGTACTCGCGCAACGTTTAAGTAGACTAGGTTTTTCAATCGAGTATTTAAATTTTGAAGATGTCTCAAATCTTTGGGCTGTAGCAGGAGACTCAGGTCCTTTATTCGCTTTCGTGGGACACACAGATGTCGTCCCGCCCGGCTCTTCCGAGTTATGGTCTAGTGATCCTTTTATCCCCACGCTCAAGAATGGTCTTCTCTTTGGACGAGGAGCCGCGGACATGAAAGCTAGTCTTGCCGCCATGATTACTGCTATAGAGAGATTTCTTAGTCAGAATACGCTAAATTTCAAATTGGCATACATGGTCACGAGCGATGAAGAAGGGGACGCGATTAATGGGATAAGACGCGTGATGGAGGAATTTCGTTCTAGAAACACTAAAATTGATTACTGTTTAGTTGGAGAACCCAGCTCGTCAAACTCATTAGGAGACACGATAAAAATAGGACGTCGAGGTTCTTTGAATGGAAAACTTAAGTTAATTGGCATAAAAGGTCATGTTGCCTATCCACATCTCGCTAAAAACCCAATTCATATGGCAGCACCCATTCTAGGTGAGTTAGTTGAAGAGGTCTGGGACGACGGCAACGAACATTTCCCACCCACTAGTTTTCAAATCTCTAACATTAGAGGGGGCGTTGGTGTCACGAATGTAATCCCCAACTCTGTCGAAGTTGAGTTTAATTTTCGTTACTCTACAGAAAGTAACGATAAGTCATTAAAAGACCGCGTGACTCAAATCATTGAAAAGTTCACATCTAGTTATAGCCTCGACTGGAGTCTGTCCGGAAAACCTTTTCTNACACAACATCCAAATTTAATCAACTTAGTTTCGAGTAGTGTGGAACAAGTTGTTGGCACTAAACCTACTCTTTCGACTGCTGGAGGGACCTCTGACGGCAGATTTGTCGCCCCAACTGGTGCGGAAGTTGTAGAATTAGGCCCATTGAACGAAACGATCCATAAAATAGACGAATGTGTTCTCCTGGAAGATATAGAAAAATTAAGTGAAATATACGAGAAAATCTTGATAGCTCTCAATGAAAAAGAGAATAAATAACTCTCAAACCAAATAAACGTCGAACCTACTGCTTTTCCCACGATATACCAAGTCAGCATCATGGTTGGCCAATAACGGAGAGTGAATAGCCCTTTTTACAACAACTCTTTTTGCTGCGATTCGTTTTGCCAAAGAAAGCATTGTATGATCACTTACGTCTTCTTCTAGAAATTTTTGTAAATAATACATAGGCCTTTTTGATAGACTATTTTTCTTAGTTGAAGGAAACATCGGGTCGAGATAGACCACATCAAAATTGCGCTTTAAATCTGCTAATTCGACAAAGTCTNGTTTTTCAACATGCATCCTAGTCGATATTTCGTTCCCCTTTGAGCCGCTTAACTCATACCTCTTGAGTCCGTCCTTCAATAGTTCATAAATAATTGCATTCCTTTCAAATAGCGATACCGAAGAGCCTGTGGAAGCCATTAAAAAGGCATCTGAGCCCAAGCCTGCAGTTCCATCTAGAACAGAAGGCCTTCTACCTTTGCCAATTCCAACTGCCTTTATTAGATTCTGCTGAAACAAGGAGTCTTTGGCCCGGCGTTCTAAAAGGTCAAACGAAACAAATAATGGGTTCATGGAAGGAATTGATACTAATTGTAGTTTTAAAATTCCCTTAGAGTAATACAGATAGCCGTCAGATCGACATTTNGCAATTTCCGAGTGGGGAATCAGAGAGAGATTGGTTCTTAAATGGAGNAGCTCCTCCCTAGCGTCAGGGTCTTGATTTCTATATGCAATATAGATTCTCACAACTAACTAAAACAGTGAAATCGAGAANAACGCAATGCTTAAAACAATTCGATAAAGNACAAAAGGCAAAAAACCAAACCTTTCAACTAGTGTAAAAAAATAATGAATACATAAGTATGCAACCAGTCCAGAAACTATCATTCCATAAAGCAATATTGGAAAGTCTAATGAAGTTGATGGAAGGGAAAACAAATCATATGATCTAAGCATACTACTACCCAATATTATCGGAATAGATAATAGAAAAGAAAATTTTGCAGCTGATTTACGATTATAACCAAGCAAAAGCGCGGCGCTCATAGTAACTCCAGACCTCGATGTCCCAGGAATCAAAGCCATGACTTGTGCAAGCCCAATATAACTCGCGTCTATCCAAGTTAATTGCTTTAGGGATCGCTCACGACACCCTTTTTTGTCTGCATAAAACAATATCAAAGCAAAGATAAAAGTAAATAATGCCAAAATTTCGATAGAGCGTGCATAAAGATCAATCGAATTATTGAGTAGAAACCCAATTGCTGCTGCCGGGACAGACGCAATGACCAACAAAAATGCTAAATCAGCGTCAATTGAATTCTTTTTATTTATGATTCTTGAAAAACTGGCCTTTATTAAGTTTACAATATCGTCTTTCAGGTATGTCACCACNGCCAGCAACGAACCCAAATGAAGCGATACGTCAAAAGTTAACCCTTGATCTTCCCAGTTCAGCAAAAGTCTAGGTAATTGTAAATGAGCAGAGGAAGATATTGGAAGAAATTCCGTTAAACCTTGGATAACTCCCAAAAATGTTGCTTGAAAAAAACTGATATCTACCATCACTTTGCTACTGAATAGTGTGGTTCTTTAAGGTAATTCGGAAGCACTAGATCACTAGGTGTTTTCTTAGAAGCCTGTAAGTTATCAGAACAAAGTTCAAGAAAGTCTTTCATACTAGGTTCTGGCCTCATAGCTATGCTACTTAACTTAAAGCCTAGCGCTCTCTCAATTAGCGGTCTCTCAGACCACCCATCCCCTAGCCCAGTCCACTTTTTATCCAATATTTGCCGCACGGGTTGAAAGTCAGCGGAATAATTCAGCACAAACTCGTCACAGACCAAATTAGGTTTTCCAAATTCGCAATGATATGCCCCTAGGTAAACATCAGGTGATTTCGCCATAAGACTAACCAAAAAATGTCCGTCACCTAACATCGAANACCCAGACTTTGCGTACAAAGCCATTGTGGATAACCCAACCACCGGAATGCTGTTAGAGGCACTCAAGCCTTGAGCTACAGCGATACCAATCCGAACACCTGTGAACGACCCAGGGCCGGTTAAAACACCAATCGCGTCGAGTTGAGAGATTGTTAAATCAGCCTCCTCCAAGATTCTCTGTACCAGCGACAGTAGCTCCTGAGATGCCCGCATTTTCTCGGTACAATTTCTTTCGATAAAGGTGCTATCGAGCTGGAGACCTACTCGTGTCTCAAAATGGGAAGTATCAATGGCAAGGATTTTCTTCATTTTGGGGAGTTTAATTCACAAGCAAGGAAAAATCCTCCCTAATATCCACTAAGGAGGACTTTTCTAAGACGAGTTATCAGCGAATCTTAGATAATTCAAAGATAGCTAATATGGCTAACACTCGCTCCAGCTAAATCACCGTTTCCTGCGTGTAACCTTCTTCTTAGCTGGCTTTCTTGCTGCTTTCTTCTTAGCAGGCGCTTTGCGCTTNGCNGCCTTNTTCTTGGCCACCTTCTTCTTCGCACTCTTTTTCTTNGCAGGTGCTTTGCGNTTTACGGCCTTCTTCTTAACTNCTTTTTTCTTGGCAGCCTTTTTCTTAGCAGGTGCTTTGCGCTTTGCTGCCTTCTTCTTAGCTACNTTCTTCTTAGCTACNTTCTTCTTAGCTACNTTCTTCTTAGCTACNTTCTTCTTAGCTACNTTCTTCTTAGCTACTTT
>PAWK01000057.1 GCA_002714195.1 Gammaproteobacteria bacterium
AGAAAACTCGGCTTCGCAATGGGCATTTTCAACATGGGTACCGCTGTCGGTGCTGGGCTTGCTCTTATCATTGGTGGGTCAGTAATTTCGTTCGTTACAGGTAGTGAGTCAGGAACTACTGTACTTTTTGGAATAGAATTTTTATCCGGTTGGCAGTGGGTTTTTATATTAGTAGGACTGCCGGGTTTATTGATCGCAGTATTGATTTCATTAATCAAAGAACCAAGTAGGATAATTTCAAATAGCATAAATGCCGATGGGGAAAACCCCGTTTCTATTGGCGAAGTAAAGCGGTTTTTTTTGCAGCACATTGACTTTCATTTCCCACACCATGCTGCAGCGAGTTTCACCAACCTCGCGCTAGTTGGAATAAATTCATGGGTGTCGGTTTACTTCATAAGAATACATGACTGGTCACTCGGAGAGGCCGGCTTCAATATTGGTATTTCGCTAATCATTGGAGGCCTCATCGGGTTAGTCGGCGGGGGTTTTTTGAGCGATAGGGCGTCAGTCAAATTTAAAGGCGGCAAGGCAATTTTCTGTTTGATATGCGCTCTTATAGCCGTGCCCTTTTCATTACTTTTCGCGCTCATCGAGGATGCCTTTTCCGCTCTGATATTTTTTGGCTTAGCATACGGCTTTATGGTGGCCCCGATTCCATCTGCAGCGGCGATCCTGCAAGAGGTAACTCCCAACAGAATGCGAGGAACCTTGTCAGCTTTTTATCTTCTAATAATCAGCATCGTCGGCTTAGCTTTGGGAGCTACAATTGTTGCTCTCATCAACGATAACTTTTTCGACGGATATTCAGGTATTCGCGAATCACTACTAATAGCAATCCCCGCCTTCAACCTAATTGCCGCAGGCTTTTATTTTAAACTCATTGCACCCTATAGAACCCGGTGCGCAAACGAGCCCACGAGCCATGCTTAAATCACTACTCGAAAAAGAAAAAGTAATTCTAGCTCCTGGTACCTATGATGCGCTGTCTGCATCAATCGCTAAACAAGCGGGCTTTAAGGCACTCTATATGAGTGGTTTTGGAGTTTCAGGGGCACTTCTTGCGAAACCCGATATTGGACTGATATCAGCTAGCGAAATGATAACCCGAGCTTCTCAGATTGTGGATGCGATAGATAAGGTTCCGTTAATCGCAGACGGAGACAACGGATATGGCGGCGTTCACAGCGTGAGCCGACTGGTAAGAGCCTATGAAAGAGCTGGCGTTTCATGCATCCAGCTGGAGGATCAAGTCATCCCAAAACGTTGTGGNCANATGGNAAATAAAGAAGTCGTGGATATAGATGAAGCTANAACNAAAATTTCTNCTGCCGTGCAAAGTNGNANNTCTGACGAATTCTTAATCGCNGCGNGAACGGACAGCAGGGCTACCCATGGGCTCGACGAAGCNCTGCGNCGNGGAGAATCATTNCTTAGCGTNGGAGCTGATATACTTTTCATNGAAGCGCCTCANTCGATCGAGGAAATGNAGAAAATAAAGAGCACTTTCCCCGATGTACCCCTAATAGCCAATATGGTGGAGGGNGGNAAAACCCCNGAGCTCTCTANCCAAGAAATTGANCAACTNGGNTTTAAGATTGTCTTGCGTCCCGTTACTGCGCTNCTATCCGCCGCAGATACCCTTCGNCGATGCTATTCGTCATTATTGGATAAATCACNGACTGAACANACTCCGTCCATGCTAAGCTTTGACGAATACAANNAGATGATTGGNCTGCCTGANTACGAGTAAGTCAATNCAGATCAAGTNNTAATCCTTCCANNCAGANCCAGCCCAATCAGCAACCNNGNCACCACTGGGTATTGGTATTTCCTGNATTCTTTCAGGAACATCGTCATACTCTAACCTNAAAGCCTTGCAGCANACAGCGTGNAAGTTATAGCCCATGACATGATANGTGAGCTCCAGAATGTCTTCCTCGGACAAATGANTATGAAGAGAGTCAAAAAGTGCATCAGACGCCCTCCCTCCCTGGAGGACTAGCGCATCAGCCCAAGCTAATATNGATTTTTCTTTCTCGTCAAAATGCGGNGATACCTGCCAATGGGGNATAGCAGCTATTTTTTCNTCACTTAACCCNAATTTTCTGGCTGCCTTGCAGTGTTGTGAAAAAACGAACTGACTTCCTTGTGCNTACCCGGCTCTGAGTATTCCAAGCTCNCTCGCTANNGGATCAAGTTGGCTCACACTTTTATCAGAAAACATACCGAACATTCCGAAATGGCTTGTGGCATGGTCAAAAATATAGGGAACCTTAGCAAAAATTGTCCACCAGTTCCCTGGGGTACCGGTCGCCGTGCCCGGCTCCTCTACAGGATCTCTATCCCCAAATAGCGCTTGATAATATTTAGCAATTGTTCCACTAACATCTTTTTTAGAAACACCTGTAAGTCTAGGCATAGCTCATTCACCATAATAGAGTAAAAAATTGAATATAACAGAAACCAAAGCCCTTGACTTTAGCCCGCGATAGTCAATCATGAGTTCACAAAAGCCATTAGCAGGTTTATCATCATCTGATCGAAACACTATGAGGAAGGTTACAGTGTCGAAAAATGAAAAATTTGAGATCAGAGGCATTAACCATCTTGCATTAGTTTGCAGAGACATGGAAAAAACCGTTGAGTTTTATTCGGAAATACTAGGTATGCCTCTCATTAAAACTATAGAGCTACCCAACAATATGGGCCAACATTTTTTCTTTGATATAGGAAAGGGGGATTCTCTTGCTTTCTTTTGGTTTCCAGATGCTCCAAATAGTCAACCTGGAGTCAGCCATCCAACCTCTATAGTAGGCAGAGGATCAATCACGTCTGCTCACGCATCCATGAATCATGTTGCGTTTGACATACCCGCTGAAAAGATCGAGGAGTATCAGAAGAAACTCGAAGAAGCTGGGATAGACGTCACAGCAGTGGTGAACCATGATGATTCAGAGCGAGGAGCCAGTCCAACGATAACCGAAACGACGTTTGTGAGATCGCTCTATTTCACAGACCCAGATGGAATAATGCTGGAGTTTGCGGCGTGGACTAGAGACTTTGATGAGAAAGATATTAGACACGAGCCCGCCAGAGCCATTGGCTAAGTCAGATCCTTTTCGAAAAATGAAGAAACTAGCTTTTTTTGCATGAATATTTCGAGAACTTTAAGAAGTCCATTTTTTGGATTTTTGTTAGTAGGTTCTCTTTTATTTCTTCTTGACTCCCTAGCTAGCTCGGATAGGAAAACAATAGTTGTCTCCGCAGCTCAACAACAAAGACTCTTGACACTTTGGGAGACACAAACTGGCAACAGCGCCACACCTGCACAATTCGACTCTCTTTTGAGCAACTGGATCGAAGAAGAGATTTTATATCAAGAAGCCTTGAGACTGGGGCTCGATCACGAGGACTCGATCGTGCGCAGGCGAATGATTCAAAAATTAAGCTTCATCGCAGAATCTGATTCTTCGAAAACCGAGGCTGAGATTTCTCTCGAAGATTACTACCAACTGAACCTCAAGAATTACACACTACCCAAGCGCTATACCTTTGAACAAATCTACTTCCAGAGGAAAGCAGACGCCGAGGAAGCGCTAACTGCGATAGAGCATGGCGAGAAATCTAACGATTTCGGAAATTCCTCGATGCTAAATTCTCAGTATGCTTTTCGAAGTCGGCTAGATATTGATACAACTTTCGGAACTGGCTTTGCGGAAAAAGTTGTTAATAATGAGATCGCCTTATGGCAGGGGCCTTTTCTAAGTGGCTTGGGATTTCATTTGATTCAAATAAAAGCCGTTCATGAAGCAGAAGTTACCCCATTAAGCGCGATAAGAGACCGAGTTAGGATGGATTTTCAGAGAGACCAGGAAGTATCCGCGCGAAAAGAATTTGTAGAAAATTTGTCCAAAAAATATTCAGTTACGTTAGAACCAAAATGATACGGCTTGGCATTCTTATAAGCCTAGCATTGACCTTAAGCTCTCAAAGCAATAGTCATGAAGTAAGGCCTGCACATCTAACAATTAATTCAACAGATATCTCTCAATTTTACACGGCTTTTTTCCGTCAACCCCAAATAGCTGGCCAATTTCTCGGTCTATATTTAGATACCAATTGTGAACAAAAATCAGTAACGATGGAGGTCGACAACTCCTCCGTCACCGAGAATTATGAGTTGGATTGTTCAAAGTCTGGACTAAGTGAGATCGAAATTGTCGGCCTCGAGCGAACAATGATTGATACGCTTGTTAGCATTACAGATTCAAATCAGTCATCAACGCTGCCTGAAGCAGTGCTGATTACCGGCGATCAGCCTAGGATTGAATTAAGGTCGACCAGCTATAGTCTACCAGTCTATCTACTGATTGGATTCGAACATTTATTGTACGGTTTCGATCACATTTTATTTGTACTAATGCTTATGTACCTCGTAAAAAGACCCTTAGATATCGTTAAAATAATTACCATCTTTACGTTTGCACACTCTACAACATTAGCCTTATCAGTCTTCGAATTTATAAAGGTTTCTCAAGCGCCGGTTGAAGCAATTATAGCTGGGACTATTGTTTTATTAGCCAGTGAAAACCTCAGCCCCTCAAGGGTATCGTCAGTGCGATATTTATCACTCATTGTATTTTCATTTGGGTTACTGCATGGCTTGGGCTTTGCTGGCGCTTTGAAAGAAATCGGTTTACCGCCATCTAACCAGTTCAACGCCCTTCTATTATTCAATTTAGGTTTAGAGGCTGCACAATTAGCAATAGTCTTTCTCACTCTTCTTGCCTTTCGAATCACTAAACTAAAAGAAAACAGAATACTTTTGTATTCACCAGTCTACTTGAGTGGCGTAATTGCCTCATATTGGTTTGCTGATAGGACCTGGCGGATAATAGCTCCGCTTTGGCTTAATTCATCTGGCGTAAGCTGAGCAATCTTTTAGCACAAGAAAGTGACCAATTACTTAGAAAACCACGTTTCAACAATGTAGACTAGTAAAATATTTATTCGATCTCTACTGAGCAATGAAAGTAAGGAACTTATGTTCAAGGTATTTTTTTACGCTGTTTTACTAAGCTTATTGGTGTCATGTGAGAAGACAGAATCACCGGTACAACCAGGTCTAATTGAGGTAGCCGACTCCCCGTTAAGAACAGCTGACTTTAACCCCCAACGAAACGCTTACTTCGGCGACCTGCATGTGCACTCTATGTATTCTTATGACGCCTTTATTTTTGGAGGAATAGCATCTCCCAGTGATGCGTATGAGTTTGCAAAAGGCGGCTCCATAAGGCACCCTGCCGGCTTTGATATGCAATTAGATGTGCCAATGGATTTCTATGGCGTCAGTGACCATGCTTATTATCTCGGAATTATAAGGGAGATGGCCTTAGGAGATTCAGCTCTTTCAGAGCACCCCGTAGCTGAAGGCATAGACTCCTTGGATGAAGATGTAAACTTTCGGAGGTCCGTGTTTCTTCGATTCGCTAATTTTGCAAGCACAGGCAACGGGATCGAAGTAATGGATGAGCAAGTTGTCAAAAGAGCATGGGACGATATCATCGCCAGCGCAAATAGGCATTATGAACCTGGGAAATTCACGACTTTTATCGCATATGAATACACGGGCACGGGACCTGAAGAAGAGATGCTACATCGCAATGTCATCTTTCGAGACTCACGAGTTCCAGACATCCCCTTTTCANGAATTGATTCAGATGACCCTCAAGATCTTTGGTCTTGGATGGATGCCAACCGAGCTAACGGNATCGAAAGTCTTGCCATACCTCACAATTCAAATCTGTCCGATGGCTTGATGTTTGACTTAGTTGATTATCAAGGAAGGCCGCTTGACGCTGTGTATGCAAGTCAGCGAATAAGAAATGAGCCTCTCGTTGAAATCACGCAAGTNAAAGGAACCTCAGAGACTCATCCAGCNCTATCNAGGAATGATGAGCTGGCTAGTTTTGAATTACTTCCNACCAGNGTTGGNGGTNCTATCCCCTCCCAGCCTCANGGAAGCTATGTNAGAAAAGCNTTACTGGACGGCATAAAAATGCAAGCTGATAAAGATTTCAACCCCTTTAAACTTGGATTTATAGGATCCAGTGATACGCATAATGCAACACACGTCGGTAGCGAAAGCGAATTCTATGGCGTATCAGGTTTACTTGATAGCAATGGACAAAATCGCGGTTCACTCCCCNTGGAATCAGCATCTCCGATTGAGAGCGCTTACTTTGATCGCTATGCGCGTTTCGGAGCTTCAGGACTTGCAGGCGTTTGGGCNGAAGAAAATACACGAGATTCTATTTATGAGGCACTCGCTAGAAAAGAGACATTTGGCACTTCTGGTCCTCGTATAAAAATACGCTTTTTTGCGGGACACAATCTTCCNCCAATTAACGATACAGCTTTAATAGAAAAGTCCTATNAAAGCGGAGTGAGTATGGGCGGAGACTACCTTGCAAAACCAAACCAACCTGCCACCTTCATAGCTTGGGCTTCCAAAGACCCTAACAGTGCACCTTTACAACGTTTACAAATTATTAAGGGCTGGGTTCAAGACGATCAAATCCATGAGCATGTTTACGATGTAGCATGCGCGGACAACATGGAAATCGATTCCAACAATCGATGCTTAGACAATGGAGCTAGAGTTGATTTGGGCGACTGTAGTATCTCTCCCAACCTTGGTTCAACTGAACTAAAAGCACGCTGGATCGACCCAGACTATGAACCCACTCAACATGCGTTTTACTATGTCAGAGCCATTGAGAATCCAAGCTGCCGTTGGTCTACTTGGGACTCTATTCGGGCCGGGATAGAGCCAAGGTCTGACCTACCGGAAACCATTCAGGAGCGCGGATGGTCGTCACCAATATGGGTTGTGCCTGAAAGATAGGTTACATTCAGGTACAGAAAGAGGCCGTCTTAAAGGTCTGCGAAGATTTATCTTAGTCTAGCGTATCTCGATAGAGAGTTCGGTGCTTAATTTTCCATCCAGCATCAGTTCTGACGAATTGATCTTCGTAATATCCCGAGGAAATTACATTTGGTGGTCTCACCGTAACATCCATCAATAGATAGTAGGTTCTTGCCTCAGCGCCATCCACTGTAGGCGTTATCAGGTAACTTCCGTTAATGTGGCGTCGACCCACATCTCCAGTCTTACCTTGGTACCTTCTCGCCCGATCTGCCCTGAGCCCATCNATGCCGACAATATCACCGCCCTCTCTAGTCATGATGGCATCATCTGCAAACGCTGATAGAAACAGCTCNGTNTCNCGAAAGTCGCTACCCTGATTGTACCGCGCATACAATTCTTTTATTTGCTCAAAGTCTTTTGCNGNTAGCTCTATNANACCCTGCTCAGCGCTGGCGGATTGATGAATATTAGGNACAATTAGTTGGGATGACAGCACCAATCCAATACTAGTCATTAAGCNTAGAAAAATCTTTTTCATTTGGTCACCTTATTTATCTATTCGTTGACTATCTGCCTAGTAAGTTTGAATTTTGATCCTGTGCTTGCCGCTGGAGAGCATCCCGCTGTGCGACAGTTAAACAAACCCATTGNCTAATATTGGAACCAATGACCCGTTCTCTCTCNCAGACCAACTTTTCGCTTTCAGANCTCACAGTCTCGTTATAAGCGTCTACGTCTCGTTGNCTCCGAATTCTTGGAATCCCATCATCGTTATCCTCATACAAACTCTCACAAGCTGTTACAAGCAAACCAAGCGAAGCAATCATAATTAACTTTTTCATATTTTTTTACTACCACTAAACCATTGGAACCACTACTTACTAAGAGTGGGATAAGATTTTCTAGTATAGCATCGTTTTTGTTGGAAAATGCTCGAACTTCAATTTAAAACATGCCTCTCTAACATGCGACGACGAACAACTGCCCCATACACATTTCCATTGTGATCGACGCCCACACCCTCTGCGCCAGAATGATCGTCCCGCAGGGGCTCCATGTCCTCAATAAATGAATCCACCGTGCCGTCCACCGCGGATCCAATTCGAATACCTTTCATGATTCCCATCAGCTCGCCCGCACCAGTGTCTGGGCCCGACTCCGAATCAGCAACAAAAATACGATCATCTGCAGTAATGAAGATTCCGCTGGGTCGACCAAATTGTCTCCACTCATCCACGAATTCCCCTTCTTGGCTAAATATTTGAATACGGTTATTTTCACGATCCCCAACAAACAACCTACCCCTCGAATCCATTGCGATGGTATGTGGTTCGCTTAACTGGCCTCTCTGCGAACCCTCCCTTCCCCATTCCTTAATAAACTCGCCTTTTGCTGTGTAATGCACGATTCGATTATTCAAACCTCTTCGATGACTATCGACGACAAATATATCTCCATCCCGAGGATCGATAACCACGTCGTTTGGCGAATGAAGTAAGTTTGGCCCCTCTCCACCAACGCCCTTCTGTCCAAGCGTCATCAATACCTCTCCTTCCGAGCTAAATTTAATAACTTGGTGACCAATTTCGTCATTCCCTTGCGCATCAGCTATCCAGAGATTACCTTCATGATCAACCGTGCCTCCATGAGGAAACACAAAAAGGCCCTCGCCAAAGGCCGATATTAATTCTCCTTCATAGTTAAATTTCAAAATTGGGGGTTCCTCTCGACCCGCACAAGAATTCTCAAAGCATCGATGAATAACGTAAATGAATTCTCCATCCGGGGAAGGCTCAACGGCCGTTACTGCAGCCCACTCTTTTGTTCCTTCCGGCAAAGATCCCCAGGTCCTCTGCGTAGAATAAGGTCTAGGCAAGTCATTGCGCACGCCATGCGCTATCTGTTCAGCGGATTGGGCTTGAATAATCATTGATAGGAAACTACCAATAAACAGAAGCAGCAATAATTTATGTGATTTCATNGGTTCCTCTCCCAACCAATACTATTTGTAAATCTTACGACATCGCAAAGTGATTNAAACCAGCACCGCTGCGAGCCAACAGTGTTTATTACTTGACTATCTATACACCAGGCAGTTAAATCAAGTTAAAGATATCAAAGTCTAAATCACTTAAGCCGATTAGATTAGGAATAAAACAAAAAAAATTATAAAAATCAATCAGCTGGGACAAACTCTATGAGAAACTTTAACACATACTTAAGCTTTCTAGTCATGGTTGCTTTAACTGGACTGACCCAAGCTCAGGAGAANCACGAAGATCTAACCTACAATGACCAAATAGGGCAAATAATCAACGAAAACTGCGTTGTCTGTCACCAAGAGGGTGGTATNGGCCCTATGCAATTTCAAACCTATGATCAAGTGAGACCGTGGGCTCCTCTAATTTCCTACAAGGTAGCGAATAGGGAAATGCCTCCTTACGCCTATGACGAAGGCATCGGTATTCAACATTTAATTGGTGACTGGCGCCTTGACCAAACAGAAATTGANCAAATAGTCGCCTGGGTGGAGCAAGGAGCGCCTTTAGGGGATCCTGAAATGTCACCACCTCCTTATCAATTGAAAGACCCAGACGAGTGGAATTTTGCAGCTGAGTTGGGCCAGCCGGATTTGATAGTTCCCTCAAGCTCCTATGACATACCTGCAAATGGTAATGATCTGTGGAGTAGAGAATTCGTAGATCCCGGAATAGCGGCAAGTCGCTGCATTAAAGCTGTGCAAGTTAAACCTCGGGGGGATGCATCCGCCGTGGTGCATCATGCTAACTCATCAGTNTACGTTCCTAATGATAAGAACGGCCTCGATCGGTATGGCATGCTTACGGAATATGCCATGGGTAAATGNGNAGAAATGGTTCCAGATGGAGTTTGCCGNACAATACCAGCTGGAGCGCAAATTCAGTGGAACATTCATATGTTCCCTGGAGGAGTTGGCGCAACTGCGCAAGGCGAAATTATCGAGGATAACGTCGTCGAAATTGGACTTTGGTTTCACGAAGAAGGATACGAATCAGGAAANGGAGTTTATAANCAAGACTTGGCGCAATACGATATTCAGTACAACGGAGCNCGTGAACGTAACGAAAAAATGGTGATCCCACCTAACAGCTACAGTATGACTCAAGGGTTTCACTCTTTTGATCANCCAGTTCGCATTGATAGCTTTCAACCTCATGGGCACCTCAGAATGAATGCCGCTTCTTTCGAGATTTTCTATCCTGAAACCGGCCGCACTGAACAAATCAGCCAAGTCTCTAATTGGAGTGCGACATGGCANCATAGTCATATCTATGAGCCCGATGTAGCGCCGCTTGTGCCTACTGGAGCGGTTTTNGTTTTGAAGCAGTGGTATGACAACACAGCTGACAATCCAAATAATCCGGATCCCGATCAATGGGTGTATGGTGGCAGCAGAACTGGCGATGAGATGTCCCATGCTTGGCTCGCAATAACTCATCTAGATGAGGACGGCTATGAAAAAATGGTTGCAGAGAGGAAAGAGCGAGAGTCNCGCTCTCTTGTAGGCAATGACTAGCCTCTAGATAATAGTAGATGATTTAACACGAGAGCCCCGCCTACGTAGGTGGGGCTTTTTATTAGCTCTAAAAACTTGCAAATCAAAGCATCGGCCATGAATAAAAACTCTGGAATAGACTATCAAAGACTGTGTAAAACGTTTAAATGGAGTCGACCAACTCATTATAATTTTGCTACAGACGTGATTGACCGGTGGGCAATGAAAGATCCAGAGAAATTAGCGATCTTTTGGATAGATGATAATGCTAATCAAAAGCAGAGAAGTTTTTCTGACATTTCCACCCACTCAAAATGCCTCGCGAGTGGATTAAAGTCTGCGGGTGTACAAAGAGGAGATGTGGTCATATTGATGCTTGGTAGAGAAATTGAGTGGTGGGAATCGTTCACTGCCTCTCTGCGAATGGGTGCTATTGTCTCACCAGGAACCAATCAACTCTCACCCAAGGATCTAGCCTATCGAATCAACGCGGCTTCAGCGACGACTATAATCACTAACACNGCTAACGCAGAGAAAATTGAGGAAATTGAAGAATCCTGCCCAGGACTGCATACAAANCTCTTAGTAGATGGAAAGAGAAAGGGTTGGCTTAATTACGACGAGCTTCTTGATAGTGGCTCTGTAGAATTTGAGTCCGTAAAGACGGAAGCTAGCGAAGAGTCAATGTGCTATTTCACCTCAGGAACGACCGGGCTACCCAAAATGACAATACATCGGCACGATTATGGAATTGCTCATGAGGTAACTGGGCAATATTGGCTGAATCTTACTGAAGACGACCTCCACTGGAATATAAGCGATACGGGATGGGCCAAAGCGGCTTGNAGCAGCTACTATGGACCCTGGAACCGGGGCGCTGCTTTATTTATCCATCACAGCAATAGCTTCAGTGCNGAGGAAACTCTATCTGTCATTGAGAAATACCCGATTACTACGATGTGCGGCGCNCCGACCATCTACCGTATGCTAGTTCTGGAAGATCTTTCAAAATATGACTTTTCAAATTTGCGCCACTGCGTTGGTGCGGGAGANCCTCTAAACCCTGAGATAATTGAAACTTGGAAATCTGCGACGGGGTTAACCATTAGAGACGGTTATGGTCAAACTGAAACACCCATACTCTGCGGTAATTTTTATTTCATCGAACCCAAACCCGGTTCGATGGGCAAGCCCGCACCGGGAGTTTATCTTGCGGTAATTGACCACGATGGAAAAGAAGTCGCTGCCAATGTGGAAGGGGATATCGCTGTACTTGTGAAACCTACCCGTCCTCAAGGTCTGTTTAAAGAGTATAAGGATGACCCGGAAAAAACTNGCGCTACTAAAAGAGGNGACTGGTACATAACAGGAGATCGAGCATATGTAGATGAAGATGGCTATTTTTGGTTTGTTTCGCGGGCGGATGACGTGATCTTATCTGCAGGCTATCGAATTGGCCCATTTGAAGTAGAGAGCGCGCTGTTGGAACATTCTAGTGTTGCAGAGTCAGCAGTAGTATCAAGCCCTGATGAAACTCGCGGCGAAGTTGTCAAGGCTTTCGTCGTTCTAGTTGAAGGGTTTGAGGGAACAGAAATACTCGTAAAAGAGTTACAAACCCACGTAAAGAACGTAACCGCTCCTTATAAGTACCCCCGTAAAATCGAGTTTGTAGACTCCCTTCCCAAGACTATAAGTGGAAAGATTAGAAGAATAGAACTGCGAAGCAAAGAGTGGAATAACTAGCAATGTTTTTTCGCACTTCTGTAACGTTAGTTTTTACAATTTTTCCATCATTCGCTCTTTCGACAGATATTGATGAGAGAACAGTCATCTTAGCTATGAACAAAGAGGGACGGCTAACGCAAGACGTATCAAGAGACAGTCGCAGCAGGCCAGAGAAGGTTATTCCTCTTTTGCGACTTGAAAGTGGGGATCGAGTAGCCGATATTTTTGGAGGAGGCGGATATTACAGCGAGTTACTTGCAGCGGTCATTGGTCATAACGGAGAGGTACTTCTACATAATAACGATGGGTTTGAAGCTTGGGGTATCAATGGGCTCAACGATCGTTTTGCACAAAACAGAAACCCGGGTAATATTACACGTCATACCCGAAGCGGGATAAACCTCGAACTAGAAAGCAATAGCCTTGACGGGATCCTGATTGTCATGGCGTTTCATGATCTTTATGTGATTCCAAAACGCTATAATGGAAAAGAATACGTTCCTGTCGGGAGACCGGCAAATACAGAGTATTTCCTTGAGCAGATATTTTCCGCTTTGAAACCTGGAGGTCGATTTGTCGTCGTCGACCACTCTGCTGATGCCTCCATGGACCTTGAGACCCTAACGGACCTGCATCGTATTGAGGAATCATTTGTGCGTCAGGAAATCGAGTCAGCGGGTTTTGAATTTGTAGAATCCTCGGAAGCACTACGCAACCCTGCCGACGATGGCAGCTTGATCGTTTTTGATTTGGATGTTCAAGGTAAAACCGATCGCTTTATTTTTGCCTTCGAGAAACCTCAAATTAATTAGCGATTATTAGCAAAAATTGAACGGGCTACCGCAAATATTTAGAGACTATGGTAGGCTAATGCCATAGAAATGATTTAACTCGACGAAACACCAGCGATAGTTTTGGATCGGTAGTACCTGCTCACTAAATTCAACCTAAAAAGGATACGGCATGCAGAAGTTTGGAATTGGACAGCCAGCGAAACGGTTTGAAGATAACCGATTGCTTTCTGGCGAGGGTCAATATGTGGAAGATATTGAATTAGATGGCCAAACTTTTGCCTCATTTGTTAGATCACCTCATGCCCATGCAGAGATTATATCCATAGACACAAGTGAGGCTGAATCAATGCCCGGGGTTTTAGGTATATATACCGTTAAAGACCTGAAAGCTGAAGGTATTGGGAATATTCCCTGCCTGGCTCCGGCCAATAATAAAGATGGAAGTCCCTGCATAATGCCGCCACGACCTGCTCTGACTGAATCTAAAGTTCGACACGTCGGCGATGCGATTGCTATCGTCGTAGCAGAGACTCGAGAAAAAGCCATCGATGCATCAGAACAAGTTTTGGTTGAGTATGAAATTTTATCCGCGGCGGTAGAAACTGACCGGACAGATTCCGCAAATAGCGATCAAATCTGGCGCGATGCGAAAAATAATGTGTGCTTTGATTGGGAAGCTGGGAATAAAGACGAGACTGATAAAGCATTTTCTAAAGCAGAGCAAGTAGTAGAATTAGACCTGATAAATAACCGCGTTGTTCCGACATCTATGGAAACTCGCGGAGCTATCGGTTCAGTAGAGTCTGACGGCCGTCTCGCACTGCATGTTTCCTGCCAAGGCGTACACGTTATGCGCAGAATACTCGCAACTCAGATATTTAATTTAAAGGAAGAAGAAATTTTAGTCACTTGCGACGATGTGGGTGGTGGCTTCGGTATGAAGATTTTTCTTTTCCCCGAATACGTGTGCGTGCTTTTTGCAGCTAAAAAACTTGGCAGACCTGTGAAGTGGATCTCTGAGCGCAGTGAGGCCTTTCTCTGTGATAGTCATGGCAGAGATCATATTAGCAACCTCAAACTTGCTGTTGACAGTAATGCTAAAATTCTTGGNTTAAANGTGAACACCACAGCCAACTTGGGCGCCTACTTGTCAAACTTTGCACCATTCGTAGCTACTGATGCTGGAGTTTCAATGCTTGTTGGTTGTTATTCGATCCCCACGGCCTANGTCGAAGTCAAAGGGGTATTTACGAATACGGCTCCTGTTGATGCGTACCGAGGAGCGGGGAGACCAGAGGCGATTTATGCTATTGAGAGGCTATTGGACGTTGCCGCTTATGACCTAGGGGTGACGCCGGCGGAAATTCGCAAGAGAAATTTCATTGCCGCTAGCGCAATGCCTTTTNAAACTGCTTTAGGTTCGAATTACGATTCCGGTGAGTTCGAGAAAAATCTTGATGATGCGCTGGCGGCAGCCAGCTGGAGCGGTTTTGAGTCTAGAAGAGCTACTGCGATGAATCGCGGTAAGCTGCTAGGAATAGGTTTAGCAAGCTATATAGAGCGCTGTGCTGGCGGCTCCCCAGAGCAAGCCAGATTGAAGGTTTCAGATAAGGGCCATGTGACACTTTACATCGGGACTCTCTCAAACGGCCAAGGTCATGAAACTGCTTTTAGGCAAATACTTTGTGAGTCTCTTGGGATTGCCTTTGANGATATTTCCATAGTGCAGGGTAACTCCGACTTGATTGAGACCGGTGGAGGAACCATGGGTTCCAGGTCTGTACCGGTTGGCGGCTCAGCCATTGGTTCGACGTCAAAAAGAGTTATCGAAAAAGCGAAAGAAACTGCTGCCGAACTCCTGGAGAGCGCAATTTCTGACATTGAATTTGATAGCGGAAACTTCAGGATCGTTGGAACAGACCGGATCGTCAATTTTCAGACCGTTGCCGGAAAAGCAGCTGGTGATGGGAGCATTGCGTTTGATGAAAAAGAGACTTTTGCTCCAGAGGAGGCAACTTATCCNAATGGGACGCATGTCTGTGANCTGGAAATTGATATAGCTACTGGTCAAATTGAGCTCGTTGACTACACCGTTGTTGATGACTTCGGTAAGGTTATCAATCCGTTATTGCTTGAAGGCCAAGTCCACGGCGGAATTGCCCAAGGACTAGGTCAAGCAATGCTTGAAAATTGCCAGTATGAATCTGGATCAGGCCAATTGCTTTCGGCAAGTTTCATGGATTACACAATGCCTCGTGCTGACGATTTCCCTCCAATNCGATTTAAGAGAAATGAGGTGCCGTGTCAAACCAATCCCTTGGGTATAAAGGGTGCCGGAGAAGCCGGCGCCATAGGCGCGCCACCGGCCATTGTCAACGCCATTGTGAACGCTCTATCAGACCATGGTGTGAGACATGTCGACATGCCTGTTTCACCAAATAGATTGTGGGAAATTATGCAAAATGTCTCGGTGTAGAGAACTAAGCTTCTTTCAGGGATTGACTCGATTTGCAAAACATTTCTATTTCACGAGTTAAAGCTTCATTTTCGATTAGCTGATTGAAAAAAGAAACAGCCTCCAAAGGTCGAACTAAACCAAGTATTGTTCCGAGCACGGCTCCGCGGTGCACATTATCTCCTCCGAGATTGGCATTTACCAAAAGAGCCCTTTTTGGATCTCCAAGATATTTTGATACTAAGTACAAAACACTCGGCCAAGAGTCTGTTATGTAACACGCAGAAGAGAACTTAGCACCTACCACCTCACTATCAGACCAATGCCTTTGTATTAATTCCTTCATGCTTATACCGGTGCTGGCCTCTCCGACTACCTCTATAAGTTCAGCCGAGTCGTTTTCTTTATTCATGAAGAGCAATCCTTCCAGCAAAGTTACGTATGAGTCGGAAATATGCTGCAGATGTTCATCTGGATGGGTTAACTTCAGATGCTCTGAACAAATTTTCCTTACCTCTGGAAGCTTTAGTCCAGATAAAAATAAAGACAGCGCCAGAGGACCTATAGTTACCAAGCCTCCGATCGATGCAGTATCATGCGTTTTCCCTCCACAATTTTCAGGCGGTAGACCGCGGTCTAGATTTGCGAAAAACTCGCGGTGGTATGATTCTGCATAAGTATCCCGATGCAGAGGCGGATCTGAAGTCATAAATTCTATGTACGCTTTCAAAAATGCGGTTTTATCATACGTGCCTCCAGTAGAACTAATGGTTCGCATCAGTAGTCGAACGCAATGGGCGTTGAGTGTATTGTCCCCAGCAACCATGCCTTGGTGATAGTGAATATTAGGTTGGTCCCAATAGTCTTCCTTCCCCTTAAGAATTACCTCCCCGACAATTTTTGATGGCCGACTTGCTTGATCATTTTTTTTACGACCGCCTCCATCTGTCGAGTGAAGGCTCATTATAGAACCTGGATGGTAAGGAGGGGCATCCTCTAGATTTGATATACCATTGGGAAATAGTGAATAAATATCTGAAACCCGATAAAACCAATGAACAGGCATAGATAGTGAGTCTGCGACAAACAGATGTTTGATTGCAGAAATAACCTTTGATTTCAGATTTACCTCAGTCTCTAGTATCACTGCCGTCGCCTCCAGTAAGCAATTTAGCAGTTTTCAATTTAGCTACGCTCTGACTGCCAGTACTAAACATGGCAATCTTGAAGTCTTTTTCCCAGGACTCAATAATCTGCATGGTCTTATTCACACTCGATCGTGCTGGCTCCAAGAATGGCTGCGCAGCGGCACCCATATCAGCGCCTATCCGAATAACTTTAGCTACGTCTAGCCCATTGCGTAAGCCTCCCGATCCCACAAGCATGCACGATAGTTTCTTACTTCTTATTGCCTCTATCGCTTCTTTTGTGTTGACTCCCCAGTCAGCAAATGCAGAGACCCCTTCTCTTCCACTCCGAATATGTTCTATTTGGCTCCAGCTAGTGCCACCAGAGCCCGCTACGTCTATCCATGAAACACCAAGATCAATAAGCATCTCAGCTGAACTGGCACTTATCCCATGACCCACTTCTTTTATAAAGACAGGGACAGGTGACGCTGTAACAAATTTCTGTATGGCAGCTGAAACGCCGCGCCAGTCTTGATCACCTCCAGGCTGCAATTATTCTTGCAAGGCGTTGA
>PAWK01000058.1 GCA_002714195.1 Gammaproteobacteria bacterium
CCGGTAGTTCAGCTGGTTAGAATGCCGGCCTGTCACGCCGGAGGTCGCGGGTTCGAATCCCGTCCGGTCCGCCAACTAACTCTCTGATTTTGTTGAAGTTTATTTTCTGGAAAGACCAATTAGTCTCCAATTAGTCTCCACTAAGAGATTTTGCTCATTGGTTCGAGAAGGGAATAGTCTTCATTACGGTCTAACGATTTTCCCAAGCCTTTAGTTTCGCTGTTTATAATCCGTTTAATCTTTATTCTCAAAATTTTTCTTGATTAATTTTGAAGGGGTGACGGTTGGCAGTCCCGTCCGGTTTTGGAACGCATTCAAGATTACTCTGTGGTACAAAATATATTATTTCGTGTCATTAAATATCTATAGTATATTCTGGTGGAACATGAAAAAACTAACCGCAACAATTTGCGCATTTTGCATTTCTCTTGGCCTTCAAGGTCAAACTTTGCCGATTAATGAAACGACATCGGATACCCTATCAAACGATAGTATTAAACTAACCTTTTTGGGCACCGGCGCTCCAAGGCCTTCGCTAACTCGCTATGGGCCATCTATCCTAGTCGAAGCAGGCGGTCAAAAATTGTTAGTTGATGCTGGTCCCGGTATGCGAGAAAGGTTGTTTGAAGCAGGCGGATTTGAGTTGCTTACTGATATCAATCTTATAATTCTTACTCATTTACACTTTGATCACACAATCAGCGTACCGGGCTTGTGGTTGAGTGGTTGGTTATTTGGGCGTAAAAGCCCAATGACAATATATGGACCTGTAGGAACTGAAAGTATGATGGGTCATTTTGAGTCAGCTTATGCTTGGGATATTCGCTATAGGGAAATAGTGGGTGTTCATGAGCGGGGTTCCGAGTTAAATGCCTTTGATATCGAACCAGGAGTTTTTTATGAACAAGACGGCTTAAAGATTACTGCGATTAGTGTGGAGCATATGCCGGTAATAAAAGGATACTCTTTGAGTCCTGTCCTAGAAGGATCTACTCTAGGGTTTCGAATCGACTATAATGACCGCAGTGTAATTTTTTCTGGGGACACGCGCACGACATCCTCTTCTAATCTGATAGAGCACAGTATGGGTGTTGATGTTCTGATACACGAAGTTCAAGTTCCAGCGCCGGGTAATTCGCCTGAGGCACAACTCGCTAATGTCAGTTTGTCGGTTCACTCCACGCCCGAACAAGTTGCTGCGTTATTTAGAAATACACGCCCGCGTCTTGGAGTGTATTCTCATATTATTCCTCCAGAGTTAACTTCCGAGCAAATCACAGAGGCGACTGATTATGACGGCCCTATGCTGGTTGCAGAAGATTTAATGACGCTGACAATTGGTGATGAGATCACAGTAGGTATTGCAGGAGATTCTGGTACAAATATTTTTACTGAAGCTGACGTAGTTGATCAATAGTAAATTTTCAGAGGAAGAATGTTGCTCGTCCTCTGTTTTTGAAGTAAGTACTTCCTGCTATTACTGCATTTATAGAGGTAACGAGAAATTAGTGTGCATTTAGTATGCACTTGCTGTAGTTTTTAGATATTGCACCAGTATCTATGGGTGGCTTTGCTTTCTAAGTAGTTGTAAATATTAGATTCATGACACACCAAAAACACTGGTGTAAATCAGAGAGTCGTATTCGAATCCCGTCCGGTCCGCCAACTAATTCTATGAACTTATTGATTCCCTTACTGTCTAGTATCCAACCCAGGGTGGCTCGACCAGCAGCTCTGGATTCGCACCAGGTTTGGCTACCCATTTTTGAGGTCGCCCATAAATATTGTCGCCTCCGTACATTATACCTTCAGATGAAACACTAAAGCTGTGAACTTCTCGAAAACCATTAGGTAATTCTGCTGGAACCAACCAGGTGTATTTTTGATTGCCTTCAAAATCGAAATTGATGAATCGNAACGGNTTGTGGGCTGTCATCCAAAAATCNTNCTTNTTNACAATAACATCTAANGCCATACCNGAAATATCAATTCGACGCTCGAAGCTNAATTCATTGTAGCTTTCTCCTNCTCGCCANATGTTTACTCCGTAACCCGATCGGTCTAGAACAAAGATNCTNCCTTCAGGCCCTATGCTCAGTGAATGAATTCCATTTGTTCCACCGGGAACAGCTCCTTCACTACCAAACTCGGTCAGATAGTTCATCTCGTTGTCATATACGACAACTCGATTGTTGATCAAGCCGTCAGCAACAAGTATTCGGCCATCCGGCATGAATGCNACATCTTGGGGGCTGCCATAGTGCGTCGCATCCTTGCCTGGCATCCCTTTCTCACCATAAGTTGCTAATAGCTCACTGCCATCATTTGAAATTACATAAATCTGGTGATGAGTTTGATTGATTACCCATAACTTGCGTTCAGGATCATAAGGGCTGACTCTTATNCGCTCTGGNCCAGGTCCGTCTGCTCCTTCACAGAGGTAATCAAGATGATCCCAGACATCANCCACATTGCCGTTTGCGTCAAGAATAAAGATACAGTTCTGCCAGGTTCGTCTTTCTTCTTCAGTTAAAACGCTGATGCCGAGCTCGCCCGCAAATCCATGAAAATTTCGGGGCACATCCAAAGGTATTCTGGTTTCGCCTCGCTGACTGACGATCAGGCGGCCAGGGTGGTCTGACAGCACCCCTGACGCACCGCCAAAAGCGAATCCTTTATCCGCGAAAGGCTCAGCCCAATAGGTAACAACTTCGTATGGACTTTCTCCAACTTCGCCTATATCGGTGCCGTCTTGAGCAAGCAAAGGCGTTGAAAGCATACTGAGTGCTAATGCACAAACTAAAAATAGTTTCTGTATATTCATTAAAAGATATCCTAGCATTCGAAATGTTTTTTTAANTTTTTNCAATCATAAACCGAAAGTAGCCCAGATTATAGCAAGATCACTCGAAGATTCTCCATATCATGCAATTAATGTTTTCACTAAACCCTTCTATCGATAGGCTCCCGCTCTTTCGTTAACCAATGCTTATTGGATCTTCTGGGTATAGAAATCAAGTAAATAGGTTCGCTAATTTCGGATTTTTTAACGACGAAACAGTGTAATCTAGTGTATTCTCGANCAATGAGCAGTTAACAGCTATAGCTATAGCTCATATCATTGACACAGAGTTAAAAATAATCCGGTTTAATTTNTATATCTTTTTAGGAGCTTAATTATGGATCTTTCAANTCCAGATGGTCGCGGCAAAATGAAAATCACGAGGATGACAATAAGTGAAAATTCGACTTCTTTTGATTTCGAAGGGAAGGTNGATGGATACGGTTCCCCTTTCTTAACACATGAATACTTTANTAACTCGCAAGATCGCACTCGAGGGAAGCTTGTTGGAGAGGCGCGAACGTTTTTAGAGGATGGCACACTTATCAGTACACCGCATATGGGAACTTTTAGAAGGGAGCAGTCTAACGCACATGTCTACTTTACAGATGCTTGCAATAATGGGGCGGTAAACTTTGTAATTTTAGACGTAAATGTTTTGACCAAAGACGTAGATCTTAAATTTTGGGAAATTCGCCCAGCGGATTAGATTAACTAAATAAGAACTACATACCTTAGCATTCGTTATGAGGAGAAATTGAATCCTTCTTGCCGGGATTAGATCCCGGCAACATCCGTTCTCTCTTAATAGCCGACATCTAGTACATTTGTTTGGCGGGAGTATTTAGAAAANAATTTCGCCCCTATGGCGGCTAGTGAAGAATTAACATCGACGATATGTTTTATGTCTTGTTAGCTGCAGTGCGTTTCAACTTTTGTCTTTCTGCCTTGGGTTTGTCGGCAACGCTTTGAGCAATAATAAACATTGTCCCAGTCTCGTTGCCATTTTTTACGCCAAGTAAAAGACCTGCTGCAAGTTTTACAAATCTTAGTGATCCGCTTGATCGCGATGCGGTCTAATCGCGCCTTGCTTAATTTTCGTTCTGGCATGATGGGCACAAGTATAAGCGTCTGCTTCCAACGGACACTTTTTTAATAGAGGTTTTGCAGACATAACAATCGCCGTCGCTACGTCCAAATACAGCGTGNCGGTATGCGCTCTTCGAGAGTCCGTCATTTTTTAGTTTTCTCACTAGTTTCTCAGAATTAGTTACGCCGCCCTGAATATAGGCTCTTTGACAAATCTTCAGTGTACTTCGACTGAGCTGGTTAATCTCTTTCTTGGTAAGTTCTCGCGGTTTTTTTAGTGGGTTTACCCTTGCTTCGAAAAGAATTTCAGACCTCAAATAGTTCCCAATCCCTGCTAAAAATTTCTGATCAAGGAAAAGGGAAGCTAATTGACGATTTTTGAATTTTTCACTGACTAGTCGCCTGGAGATTATTTTCCACGATAAATTCTCATCGAATATGTCCGGCCCAAGTTTGACTAAAAATGGATGACGGTCTATGACGTTTGATTTTAGAACATCAATATCACTTGCACTAAATAAGAGGGCTCTATAGGAATTTGTTTCTAATGCCATCCTGAGGGATCGCCTGGATTGAGGGAAATTGCCAGCCTTAACTATTCTCCATCTTCCGTAAAGTTGATTGTGAGAGTAAATCGTATAGCCTGAGTCNAGGCGAGTCAGGAGCGCTTTGCCTTTGCTTTTAAAACTCTCTATCGTGGACCCTTTGAGTATACCTTCATAGTTTTTAAGTTTTTCCGAAAAAAAATATACCTTTGTTAAAGGGGCTCCGCTTAACGCCCGAGATAGACGGTCGGCCACCTGCCGTATTTCAGGACCCTCAGGCATAACACTGCAATTTTTTCGAATGCTTAGCCNTGCGGCCTGTTACCCTTTTCCGCCAAGTTTCATACGATCCTTTCTTTAGGTTCATTTTCATGAGCTCAATCACGTCCTTCTCGGAGTAGTTGAAATTAANTTTAATTGCCTCAAAGGGTGTCTTNTCATCCCAAGCCATCTCAATAATTCTACTCGTTTCGGCTTTAGATAAGGAGAGATGAGCCGGAGAGCATAGGTTAGATTTTTTCATTCGCTCGCTTCACAAAATTCGTGCTAGCTTGACGGCAAGGTTTGATCCAGCGTTTACTAACCAGCACCAAATACGGAGAAATATACCTGACTCACTATGAAGAAGGCTTGCTGCTTCTAACTCGTGTCTTGCNTCATCATCACAGCATGACTGCAAGATGCCGCAGATATTAGGTTCCAGCTTTTCATCTTTTAGTCGATTTATTTGTGATTGGTAGTGAGAGACTACAAATTTTTCGACAGCTGATACTGTTGCGAAGACCACTCGTGGTCCCATCAAAGCCGGTAAAGCGCCGGTTAAAAAGCCTGAAAATTTCCAGAATGGTATTAGTAAGGATCTATCCTTCCGGTCAAGAAGGCTTTCAATTAACTCTAGGTGTTCTTTTTCGGTAGCNAAATGATGCTCGGCAAATTCTCTTACCGTAATTTCGTTGCTCACTGCTAGGATCCCTGTATATATCCACACCGCTCCTGTTTCGCCTGCATGATCAGAACGCAATTCGGCCACAAGCCAAGGTGGCGCAGAAATACTTGAGTGTGAGCAATTGTCAGTTACTTTCATATCGGTATAAACGTTGACAACGGTATTTTAGACTTGAGGAAAAATGATTTTCGAATAGGCAGCTACTCCTCAGTTAGTTTTACTTTGATTTAGACAGGGGGCGGTAATGAAAAGTCCGAAGATTTCGCTTACAATTTATGTTTACGAAAAAGGTAATTGTAATGCGCCTCAGAATTTTATTTCCGGCTCTTTGTTTAATCTGTAGTACTGTAATNGCCTACGAAACTTCGTCTTACAGTCAAGGNATCATAGTTGTTCCCAATGTCGNAGTCGGTGATAAAGCTTATNAAGTATCGTTAGTGATTTCTCCCTGCATACAGACGTGTGTGAAAATTGAGTCGGCACTGGAAGTAAAAAGACCGGTGCACCCCTCAGGAACATATTCGGATGGGGAATTAACCGTCCACTCCATTGATGTAGCGGGCAAGCTCTANTCAGCAAGTTTTCTAATTTCAGACCCATCTACTTATGAATTTACTCTGTTAAGTGCCGAATTAATTGGTGTCAANACTGANCTAAATTCTATGTATTTTTCCTGGGATACTGGTTATGGGACGCCTGCTGAGGAAAAACCTCAAAGAGGGATTGAAACTTCAGATGGAGGCTTCATAGCGTGTGGCTCGGGCGGGAATGATTTTGCCAGTGATATCTTAATNATGAAAATTGATCGCAGTGGCAGTTTAGTATGGCAGCAGCAATTTGGGAATACGAATAATAAAAGTGATATAGGTTATGATTGTATAGAGATCGCCGATGGAATAATTGTGGCTGGGGCACAAACGTCTTCTAGCTCATCTTCTCAAGAGCGTTGGCTTGCCAAACTCGATAAGAATACCGGTTCCCAAATTTGGGAACGTTATTATTCAACAGATCAATTGGGGCAAGAGCAACGCAGTGATTTTGTTGCTGATGCGATACATGAGATTGTCTATGGCTCTGATGGGATGTTATATGCAACCGGTTACCTTGGGGCTGAGCAATTAGGTTTTGCGTTCATGGCGCAAGGCGGCACGAGTTTTCTTATGAAAATTGATCCTGACTCTGGTCAACTAATAAATGAAAACATCATGAGTAACCAAGGTCTCACTTTTGGAAGCTCTGTCGTTGAATCAGATGGTGGTATTTATGTCGTAGGCACATACAGCAGCGAAAAAATGGGCATAAGTTTTTTCAATAAAGAATCCTTGGTTCTAGAGTGGACGAAATGGTATCCATGTGAAAAAGAATTACTCACTTGTGAAAATGATGCCGGGCGAGGCAATCTTGGGCTTAATGCAACACATGGCGTAGGAGGAGGTGTAGTAACTGTCGGACATTTTCCAATGGAAGTGAAAGATGAGAGCAAAGGTTGGGATCCTTTCAAGATTAAAGTCATGAAATGGAAGTCTACAGGCGGAATTCCGCCTTATCTTGAATTAGAATGGGAGCAAAACTATTACAATCCCAGAGAATTTGAGCCCATTAATGGAGATCATTTTATGCGAAATGAAGCGTGGGGTATTGTTACTGTATTAGCAAAGGATGGCTATCCAAACGATGGGTATATTTTTGTTGCAGGTGATGGTGATGAAACCAAGGATATTGATGCAAAAAGTACTAAATTTCCAGATCTACCAAGCTCAAGTATTTGGATGAGTTATGTTGGCTATTTAGGTGTCGACGGAAGTCGTTACTGGGATGATGTATACATGACAAATAGTCTTAAAGATCCGGGTAATGAAGCAGGCGAGTACATTAGTACTACCTCTGATGCAGGTTTAATGATTTTTGTTGATTCGGATATTAAAACTGAGAATCCAAACGCATTTGGGTTCACTAAGCTAATTCAGTAAGTCTATATTCCCTAGAATTAAAGAAAGAGTAGAGGATTATAGTCAAGGCTAATGAATTTAAAGCACAGTAAAATTTCCTTTCACTATTGCGACGGGTTAGATAACGGAAACTCGAAGGTTGCAGCTAGAATTCTTAGTTGGTCTAACGATAGTTGGCCTGAACCTGGTTCGGTGATTTTAGATGCTCCGGACGATTATTAGGAAAATTTTTATGATAATAGTTATTCATGAGAACAAAGAGTGGATTACGCCTTTCGCTTCAGCTTTTAACGATCTGAAGCTAGAGCATGAATTTTGGTATGTGCCTGAAATGAGTTTGGATTTGACAAAGATTCCGCCTCAGGCGGTTTACTGGAATAGGATGAGCGCATCTTCCCACACACGGGGGCATAGGTATGAGCCTGAATTGACCGCCGGGATTTTGGCTTGGCTAAAGCGCCACGGACGAGTAGTCATAAATGGACCCAAAGCTTTAGACCTCGAAATTAGCAAGATAAGACAGTATCAAGAGCTAGAGAGCTTTGGTATTCAAGTTCCTCGAACTTTTTGTGCCCTTCGTGAAACTGATCTGTTAGGAGCTGCGCATGATATTGGATTCCCTTTGATAACTAAACATAATAGGGCAGGGAAGGGCTTGGGTGTCAGAAAATTTGATAGTCATGATGCTTTGGAGAATTATTTAACGGGTGATACTTTTGAAGATTCACCTGACGGAATCACATTACTTCAGCAATATATTCAATCGCCGTCGCAGTCCATAACACGGATGGAATTTGTGAATAGTAAATTCCTTTATGCAGTGGAAGTGGATACCAGTGATGGGTTTGAGTTGTGCCCAGCAGAGGTATGTGAATTGGATTCAAATTGCCCAACGGTGGAAGAGAACAAATTTACTATTCGGAATGAATTTAGGCTAGACCATTTAAATCAGTTTGAGGAATTTTTGGCAAATAACGATATAGGTATTGCCGGTATTGAAATTATCTATGATATGCAAGGAGAGACNTGGGCCTACGATGTAAATACTAATACCAATTATAATCCCCAGGCAGAAGCTGTNGCTTCTATAAGTGCCCCAAATGAGATCGCTATATATCTATCATCGGTCAAGATTTAATATTTATTTCTNGAAACTTGGTTTGCACCATGTCAAGTCGTTCTAATTCGAGTTAACAGTTACGTCAATTTAAGATATCTATGCTTATTGATAAAGCTTCCTTTGCCGACCCTCCCTTAGAAGATTTTGAATTTTCTGATTTTTCCAAACATAGAATTNGCCTAAGAGTCCTCCGTCTGGATAAGATGGATACGGACATAGGGGGGAATAAGCTTTTTAAACTTAAGTACAATATAGAAAAAATCTTGAAATTGGGAAGTCCGGCGGTTGTAAGTTTCGGTGGAGCATACTCCAATCATTTGAGGGCTCTTGCGGCGGCTGGAGAGATACATTCATTCAAGACTCATGGCTTTGTGAGGGGTGAGATTGTCAGGCCTCTAAATCCCATTCTAAAATTTTGTGACGAAAGAGGGATGGAGCTTCACGCAATTAGTAGAGAGGACTATCGTTCAAAGTCTTCTGAAGATTTTATCACTAGACTGCGATCTCAATTTGGTAATTGTTACATCTTGCCAGAAGGTGGGAGCAATATAGAAGCTTTATTAGGCTGCTCCGAGATCCCCCAATTTATTGCTCAGAAAAGCCAGCTTAAATTAAGGTACATTATACTNGCTTGCGGAACGGGGCTTACTTTATCTGGAATTGTATTAGGTGGCGGTCGGTTGGAGCGTACAAAAGTTATTGGATTTTCTGTTTTGAAGGCGCCCGGTTATTTGTTTCGGGAAGTCACAAACTATCTCGCTTTGTCAAAAATTAACTCGCNNGATGAAAGGCTAATTTCGTGGCAAATTGAAGATGATTACCACTGTGGTGGTTACGCTAAGACAAACACTAAGTTGCTCGAGTTTGTCGATAAATTTACGAGAGAAACTTCCTTGCCAATTGAGCCGGTGTATACTGGAAAGATGTTGTATGGGTTTAGTCAACTTGTTGATCGCGGTTTGGTGCAATCTGATACTGAGGTGATTGCGATTCATACCGGGGGCGTTCATCATTAGTTCGTAATTAACTAGGGATAATTGACCTAAAGCATGCACGGCTTATAAGTCCTACACTATTGAATTTTAACCTTTCGGATTTATTTTTACTTTGCGTGATATAATCTAGTCTAAGTAAAGTAAGGGTTATACAAAGTCAAATCTATGACCATGCCAAAATTTAAGAATATAGGCCTTGTAGGCCGCCCGGGTCATGCGGGGGTAGTCTCGTCCCTCGAGAGACTTACGTCATNTCTCAGTGAGAAGGGGCTNCGCATTATTACGGATAATGAAACTGCTAAACTATTAGAAAATCCGCTTGGAGAAATAGTTTCAAAATCTGAATTAAGTGAAAATTGTGATCTCTTAATNGTAGTAGGTGGAGACGGCAGCATGTTGAATATATCGAAGTATGTTGCGTCGTCAAACGTTCCTGTAATTGGTGTAAATCGAGGAAAGCTTGGTTTTTTGACTGACATATTACCTGATGAAATTGAATCAAAAGTCGATGATGTCCTCTCGGGATTGTATGATGTAGAAAAAAGATTTTTGCTAGATATCGCTCTTATAAAAGATAATAAGAATACTTATCTAGGCTCTGCGCTTAATGATGTTGTCCTTCACCCAGGAAGTGCCGCACAGATGATTGAGTTTGAGCTGTTTATTGATGGCACTTTTGTTTATAGTCAAGAATCGGACGGGTTAATCATTGCGACCCCAACTGGATCTACGGCTTACGCGCTGTCTGCAGGGGGNCCAATTATGCATCCGAGTCTCGACGCGATAGTTTTAGCCCCTATGTATCCGCATTCACTTTCTAGCAGGCCCGTAGTTGTTGACGGTGACAGTAAAATAAAGATCGTGATTCCGTCTACTGGCTCTAGGCAGCCGCANATAAGCTGTGATGGCGATGTCAAATACTCGGCAAGTAGTGGAGACGAATTCTTGATAACGAAAAAGAATGTTCCATTACATTTGATTCATCCTCCGAATCATAGCTTTTATGAAGCTTGTCGCAGTAAGTTAGGTTGGGGAAGTCGGTTGGATAGAAAGAATGATTAAGGTTGTTAGTTTGGACCTAAGTGAGGATCTAAGCTTATACTCTAGATTTTTAAGACAGGAAGGTATTGAACACCGTATCGTAGAGGAAGCAGGATTCCAGTCGGTTTATATTGCTCACTTGGTTGATTTAAGTGCTACAAAGCGTTTACTTAAACTTTATTTGGCCAATGAGTTAGATTTTAAGGAAAATTTTGTTGAAACAAAATTTACTGGAGATCTAATACAAATCAACACACTGATTAACGTCCTTCTAAGAACACCGGTAACCACTTTTTTAATACTGACGAGTTTATTTGTAGCCCTACATACTGCCTTAGGAAGTAATATGTCAGGGGACTTCATTCTGCTCTACCCGCTTACGGATGGTAGTGGTCTATTTGAGGTCTTGAGACAGCTCTTAACCTTACCTGCTGCAATTAAAGCAATTACTCCCATATTTCTTCACTTTGGGGAGTTACACCTGGTCTTTAATATGGTTTGGATGTGGTATTTTGGTAAGCAATTGGAAGAAGCTTTACCGGTCTGGATGTTTATGTTACTGGTTGTTTTGATTTCTTTTATAAGTAACACCGCTCAATATTTAGCAATTGATTATAATAACTTTGGTGGGATGTCTGGGGTCATCTATGGCCTAGCTGGTTATTCTTGGATATTAACGACCTTTCAATCACAACGTTTTAAGATCATAAATAACAACTTATTCATATTCTTTGTGTGCTCTTTAATCCTAATGGAATTTTTTGCATCCTCTTGGATTGCGACTGCTGCTCATCTTGGAGGCTTATTATCTGGCCTAGCTTTTGGTGTTTGTTATATTTTATTTTATCGAATCAAATTCAGGATAAGTTATGAGTGAGATTTTGAATTCTAATCCAGAATCAATAGACGAATTAATAGCAGCAATGGACGAAGATGCTTATAAATCNATTCAAACTGCGATTGAAATCGGTAAGTGGAAAGACGGAAAGCGCTTAAGCAGCGAACAACTCGAGCATTGCTTGCAGATTCTTATCTTATATGAAGCTCGCTATTTTTCTGACGAGGCGCAGACTGTTATGAATNTACCCTCATGTCTTTCCAAGACTAAATGAAAATAGAAAACGATGTAAACTTGCTAATGCAAATCAGGAGGATTTGAGTGCAGCTGATTGGGTGCGGTACGTTAAGAAAAATGAACTCTCGCATTGAGAAGACTGTTCAATACGCTATGTCGCTGAGTGGGTCAGAATTTCCGTTAAATTCGATGATTAACTCAGATACGAAGATTGTTTTCACTGGCAATATATATTGTGTTGAATGCGGAAGAAAAACTAAAAAGAGTTTTAATCAAGGATATTGTTATCCGTGCTTTCAGAAGCTGCAACAGTTTTTTACGTGTTTAATTCATCCGGAGAAATGTCGATGTGATAAAGGTTCTTGCATGCAGGATCACATTGTCTATNTAGCAAACTCATCGGGTTTAAAGATCGGAATCACAAGAGCCACACAGATTCCTACAAGATGGGTGGATCAGGGCGCAACCCAGGCGCTTGCAATAATTCGAGTAAGAAATCGTCTTCAGTCCGGGATGTTAGAAGTTTTGATAAAGCAGCAAGTAGCGGATAAAACAAACTGGCGCGATATGCTAAGAGGTGTTGCCAAGCCTTTAGACCTTAATCTTGAGGCTGACAATATTTTAGATAGATTTAGGTCAGAAATTGACGAAATAAAAGATAGGTATCATCCTTTCGGCATCAGTATTTTAAACGGTATGNAGACGGTAAATATCTCTTATCCGGTTAACATNTATCCCGACAAAATTTCTTCTTATAATTTTGACAAAGAGCCGATGGTTGAGGACAAATTGGTGGGTATCAAAGGTCAGTACCTTATTTTTGAAGGCGGTGTTATCAACCTCCGCAAATTTTCCGGATACGAAGTAGAATTGCATCACTAGGCAATCGGAGGCAACACGTTTATGAAAGACTCCCAAGCTAGAACCACATATCTCAAAGATTATAAGCAGCCTGAATTTTATATTGAAAAAACGGATCTTTGTTTTGATCTTTACGAAGATAAAGCGATAGTCACTTCGAAGATTTTATTCTCTAGGAATAACAACTTTGAGGGAGTATTTTCCGATTCTTTAATTCTTCATGGCCAAGATCTATTTCTTGAGAAGCTTTGCTTGAATGACGTGCAGTTAACGACAGCAGAGTATCATCTAGATGAAGAGAGTCTTAGCATACCTGAACTCACAAAGATTCTATCTGACGATAAGGAAAGATTTACGATGACTTGTGTGGTATTCATTGAACCTCAAAATAATACATCTCTTGAGGGTTTGTATAAGTCTAACGATAAATTCTGCACGCAGTGCGAAGCCGAGGGATTTAGAAAAATCACTTACTACTTNGACCGGCCAGATGTGATGTCTTCGTTTACTACAAAAATCATCGCGGACAAAGAAAAATTTCCGATTCTCCTCTCTAATGGAAATAAANTCGATGAGGGTGTCGATAGTATCGATTCTAGGCGCCATTGGGTCTGTTGGGAAGACCCTTATAAAAAGCCTAGTTACTTGTTTGCACTTGTTGCTGGNAACCTAGTGAGTTTTGATGATGAATTTATGACTCGAAGCGATCGGCTTATCAAGCTAAAAATATTTGTTGAGGAAAAAGATATAGAAAAATGTGACCATGCTATGCGTTCTTTGAAGAACGCGATGAGGTGGGATGAAGAAATTTATGGCAGAGAATATGATCTTGACATTTTCATGATAGTGGCCGTGGATGATTTTAATATGGGTGCAATGGAAAATAAGGGTTTAAATATCTTCAANACATCGTGTGTCTTAGCAAACCCAAGTACGACAACNGACGCATCTTTTCAAAGAGTTGAAGCAGTAGTAGCCCATGAATATTTTCATAATTGGTCAGGTAATCGAGTTACATGTCGGGATTGGTTCCAATTGAGTCTGAAAGAGGGCTTTACAGTCTTTCGAGATTCTGAATTCTCGGCTGATATGGGGTCTAGAGTTGTAAAGCGAGTTGAAGATGTTGCTTTTTTACAAACGATNCAATTTGCTGAAGATTCCGGGCCTATGGCGCATTCAGTCAGGCCAGATTCTTATATGGAGATTTCAAATTTTTACACGGTGACTATATATGAGAAAGGAGCCGAAGTTGTTCGAATGATCAGTGAGATCTTGGGACCAACCAAATTTAGAGAAGCGACAGATTTATATTTTTCCAGGTATGATGGGCAAGCTGTTACGACTGAAGATTTCGTGCGTGTAATGGAAGAAGTGAGCGGTATCGATTTGGAGCAATTCAGGCTATGGTACTCTCAAGCAGGCACACCAGAACTACGAATCAAGGGAACTTACAACGAAGCTAAAAAAACATTTTCACTGTCAATCACCCAAAATTGTAAGGCAACTCCTGGNCAATCAGATAAAAAAGCTTTCTATATACCGCTTAGACTTGGTCTTTTAAACAAGGAGGGTAAAGAGATACCTTTAATCACGAAGACCGATGANGACAAGCTAGAGAAAGTATTTGATCGAATTTATCCTATAACCGCGTCTGCTCAAGACATTGTTTTTTATGAAGTTGATTCAAAACCCATCCCCTCTCTATTAAGAAATTTCAGTGCGCCCGTTAAGTTGGAGTATTCATATACCGCAGAAGACCTTTACTTTTTAATGGTTCATGACACCGATGGTTTTAATCGATGGAATGCGGCCCAGTCCTTGGCCACGAAAGCTATTATGAATTTTAAGGCTACGGGCTCTGAAGATTGCGAGAAAAGCTCTTCAATTTTATGTCAGGCATTCAAATCGATTCTCACTGATTCACTTAATGAAAAGAATGTAGACAAAGCAATGATTGCTCATTTACTTGAGCTACCAACGGAAGGTGCGCTAATAGAGCAATCGGAGATAGCAGATGTTGACAACATTCACCTCGCTCGACAGACAGTTGCCAATTCTCTTTCGACTGAACTCATAAGCGAGTTTAGTGAGCTGTACAACTCTAATATTCAAACCAAAAAATATTCTTCGGACTCTACCGAGATGGCTCAAAGAGCTTTGAAGAATTTNTCCNTAGCTTATTTGGTGAGGACGGGAAAGCAGGAGTGGGTTGAGAGGTCTTTTCAACAATTCATTCAATCAGACAATATGACGGATCAGCTAGCGGCACTAAGATGTTTAGTCTTTTACTCTTCAAACATTAACTTTAAAAAGGCCGAAAATGCTCTCGAGTTGTTCTATCAAAAATGGAAGCATGAACCTCTAGTAGTTGACCAGTGGTTTATAACACAGGCTTTGAACCCTCGGGAAGGGNCCTTAGAACGGGTTAAAGAATTATGTAATCACGAAGCTTTTGAGATGCGAAATCCCAATAAAGTGCGCTCGTTGATCGGCGCATTCTGCTCACAAAACCATGTTCAATTTCANCAAATTGGGGGGCAAGGTTACGAGTTTCTCGCGGATCGTATCATTGAGTTAGATCAAATTAANCCCCAAATTGCAGCAAGATTGATGACNCCTCTAACTCGCTGGAGAAAGTTNGATAATAGAAGACAGGCNCTCATACAGGCTCAGCTTGCACGTGTNAAGCAANCACCCAAACTATCAAAAGATGTCTTTGAAGTAGTAGCGAAAAGTACTATCGGATAGAAANCNTTTAATTTCAGAAAAATCTATCAGGCAACATCTTGAATGTTAGTCAGAGGAATATTCTTAGCTCGATCCGATGCCTCTACGAATTCTTCTATTTCGTCAAAATTTAGGTATCGGTAAATACTCTCTGACATGGTGTCTATCCCAGACATATACTGCATGTATTCCGACATCGTTGGAATTTTTCCGATGGCTGCGCTGACTGCAGCCAATTCTGATGAAGCTAAGAAAACATTAGCTCCTTGACCTAATCTATTCGGNAAATTTCTTGTCGATGTCGACACAACTGTGGAATCAGCGGCAACCCNCGCTTGGTTGCCCATACATAATGAGCATCCAGGCATCTCGGTTCGGGCNCCTGATGTCCCAAATATATTGTAGATTCCTTCCTCTGTTAATTGATGTTCATCCATTTTGGTCGGAGGTGCTACCCATAGCCGTGTTGGGAGGGATCCTTCGACTTGCTTCAATACTTCGGCAGCAGCACGAAAGTGACCAATATTAGTCATACAAGAGCCGATAAATACTTCATCTATTTCTGTNCCGTTCACTTGTGATAGGGTTTTAATGTCGTCAGGATCATTAGGACAAGCTAATAGCGGCTCTTTGATTTCGTTGAGATTAATTTCGATAGTCTTAAAATATTGGGCATTTGCATCNGGCTCAAGAAGTACAGGATTAGCAAGCCATTCTTCCATAGCCTGTGCTCTTCGTTCCAAAGTTCGTGGGTCTTGGTAACCATTGTCAATCATCCATCGAAGAAGTGTTATATTAGACTTAAAATACTCAATAATAGGTTCTTTATTTAGACGTATTGTACAGCCGCCAGCGGACCTTTCAGCCGAAGCATCAGAGATTTCGAAAGCTTGTTCGACCTTGAGGTTCGGAAGCCCCTCTATTTCAAGTATCCGTCCTGAAAATATATTTTTCTTACCTTTTTTCTCTAAAGTAAGATCGCCACTTTGGATCGCTGCATAAGGAATAGCATTCACTAAATCCCTTANCGTGATACCTGGTTGCATTTCACCTTTGAACTTAACTAAAACTGATTCGGGCATATCCAAAGGCATGACACCGGTTGCTGCAGCGAAAGCTACAAGTCCTGAGCCNGCTGGNAACGATATTCCTATCGGAAATCTGGTNTGTGAATCGCCTCCGGTTCCGACGGTATCAGGGAGTAACATTCGATTCAGCCACGAATGTATTATNCCATCTCCTGGCCGAAGCGATACTCCGCCTCTNGTATGAATGAAATCCGGTAAGGAGTGTTGAGTTTCTATATCCACTGGCTTGGGATAGGCAGCGGTGTGACAAAAANATTGCATTACGAGGTCAGCTGAAAAGCCNAGACAAGCAAGATCNTTCAGNTCATCTCTCGTCATTGGGCCGGTAGTGTCTTGACTACCGACAGTTGTCATTTTTGGTTCACAATAGCTGCCGGGACTTACGCCTTCTACTCCGCATGCTCGACCTACCATTTTTTGTGCTAAGGTGAAGCCATTAGGAGTCTCTTTTTCCCCGACGGGGGATTTAAAGACATCAGACGGGCCTAAATTCAATGCTTCTCTTGCTTTCTGAGTTAACCCTCGACCTATGATTAGAGGTATTCTGCCGCCTGCTCTTACCTCGTCCAGTAGCACATCTGTCTTTAATTCAAATTCTGTAAGCAAAGCCTGATTATCATGACTCTTAACCGTTCCCTCATAAACATTTATATCAATAACATCCCCAGTATTTAGCGAATCTACATTACACTCAAATGGGAGCGCACCAGCATCTTCCATGGTGTTAAAAAAGATAGGTGCTATTTTCCCGCCGATACAAATGCCTCCTGCTTTTTTGTTCGGTATATAAGGTATATCGTCTCCGATATGCCATAGAACTGAATTAGTTGCCGACTTCCTTGATGAACCTGTCCCCATTACATCGCCCACTAACGCAATAGGGAAACCCGATTGCTTGAGTTCCGCAAGTTGATTTTCAACGTTAGTAATCCCGTCTCTTGGATTCTTGTACATGGCCTTAGCGTGAAGAGGAATATCTGGCCTGGACCATGCATCCTGAGCAGGTGACAGGTCGTCTGTATTAGTTTCTCCGGGAACTTTTAAGACTGTAACTGTCAGGCGTTTTTTTATTTCAGGCTTGTTGGTGAACCATTCCGCGTCTGCCCATGATTGCAGAACTCTTTGCGCTTGGTTGTTGCCGTCATTTGCAAGATCCAACACATCATAAAACGCATCGAACATCAAAAGTGTTTTGCAGAGCTGGTCGGCAGCTTGTTCGCATAGATCGCCGTCTTCTAAAAGGCTTACTAAAGTCGAAATATTATAACCGCCCAACATACTACCTAAAAGTTCAACCGCCAAACTTTTNTCGACTAAGGGAGAAGTTATCTCTCCCTTAGTAATTGCTGATAAAAATCCAGCCTTAACGTATGCTGCTTCATCAACACCTGGAGGTACTCTATTGGTTATTAAATCAACTAGGAATTCTTCTTCTCCTGAGATTGGATTCTTTAAAAGNTCTATAAGGCTAGCGACTTGACTGGCTGATAGAGGTTTAGGCAGAATTCCGATTTCAGCGCGCTCAGCTACGTGTTTCTTGTATTCATCTAACAAAATGTTTCCCCTTAACCCGTCCAAAATGCTTGTAAGATAGTTTTGATTAAAGTGTATTTATAACTTCGAGCAANTATCTCACTCAGACTGTTNCTTAATTTGAAAGACTGGNACGAACCAATTTACGATATTATGAAGCATCAAGATAGATCGNGGCNCNGCAGTCCGCNGTCAAACTAATTTTAAGATATGAGCGTATTTTATTGTAATTTATAGACAAAATCCAATTTCCATAGTCATGCGTGTNAAGAAAATAACAAGCTTGCAGACTATAACTAAGGCAAGAATTAACGAAGTTTGAACAAGGAAACGTAGTTATGAGCGCCCNNAAGACACCATGTATCGGCATTTGTTCGACAACATCATTGGGTGACAACGTCTGCAGAGGGTGCAGACGTTACTCTTTTGAGGTAATTAAATGGAACAGTTATGGCCCTCAAGAGAAAACGGCTGTCTTGATGCGAATCGAAAGGCTAATTGGTCAAATTCTGGAAACCAAATTTAGCATATATAGTGAGACCACTCTTCAGTCTCAACTAAAGAGATTTAATATTCCTTTCGACCCTAGCCTCTCTTCTTACTGTTGGTTGCATAATTTGTTTAAAAAAAATAAAGATAATATTGAAAACTTAGAAGAATANGGGGTTTCTGTAAACACAGAATTTGCAAAATTACCTCTTGGCCAGCTTATAGCTACTGTAGATGCTGAATTGCAATTGTTAAGTGATGCACACCTNGAGCGTTACTTTAAAANACGAAAATAGATTTNAGATAATCATCGCGGTCTTTATTTGCGNGGTAGAGGGAANGATTGAAGGGTTAAGCTATTTCCGTTAAGTTCTGCGCACCATCCTTTGTTGTNCCAATCGCCGAGCACGATTCTTTGNACGTCTTGAAGTTCTGTATGCGACTCAATTNTTAAGTCATGAATTGCAGGCCTATGGGTATGTCCATGCAAAATCTTTGATACTGCGTGTTTCTGAAATAACTCCANAACAGCTTCATGACTAACATCCATAATTAATTCGGATTTTGAAGATGTCTCCCGCCTAGATTCTTCTCTGGCTTGCTCTGCGAATTTGATTCGTTCTTTAATTGATTTATTTAGGAAGTCTTTTTGCCAACTACTAGTCCGAACGAGAGCTCGAAATCTTTGATAGTCNACGTCGTCNGTGCAAAGAGTATCGCCGTGCAGTATAAGTAGCTTTTCCNGCCCCATGTCTATCAAATGGTTATCATAAAGGATAGTTGCTCCGCAGCGCTCTGCATACTCGCTTCCCAATAGAAAATCTCGATTGCCATGCATTATAAATATAGATGCCCCGCAGTCTGAAAAATCTTGGAGTTTTGATGCAACNTCTAGGTCTGAACTNGTGACAGCGTCATCGCCGATCCAAACTTCGAAAAGGTCTCCCAAGATATATAAGGCGTCGCANTTATTCTTATTCTTGTCCAGAAAATTAAAGAGGCCAGCTGTAATATCAGTTCTCGAATGATCTATATGCAAGTCGGAAATGAAAAGGCTTCTACCAAACAAGATTAGNTTTCTTCGACACTTGTCGCTGAATTTATAACCACATCCTCTTTGGGAACATCTTGATGGCCAAGCTGTGAACCCGTTTTACACTCTTTAATTTTATTTATTGTNTCCATTCCTTCTGTTACTTTCCCAAATACAGCATAGCCCCATCCTTGTGNAGACGTGTTTTTGTGGTCTAAGAATAAATTGTCACTTACATTAATAAAAAACTGTGATGATGCCGAATGAGGATCAGAGGTTCTAGCCATTGCCAGAGTTCCAGTCGAATTTGATAAACCATTTGTTGCCTCATTCTCTATTGGCTCCTCAGTCGATTTCTCAGTAAGACCAGGTTCGAAGCCTCCACCTTGAATCATAAAATCATTAATTACGCGATGGAAGATTGTCCCATTGTAAAAGCCAGAATCAACATATTGTTGNAAATTACTAGATGAAATTGGAGCTTTATCAAAATCTAACTCGATGGTAAACGATCCATAATTCGTATCAAAAATAATCATCTTTTCTCCCTGAAATATATTGGTAGGAACATTATTTTATGCTTCCTACAAGAACGGCTATAATAAGCCTTTTAGCGGAATCTAGAAAGGCCGCGTTTAATTGTTACTTTTTAACCAGAATTTTGACTTATGACAGAATNAGANAAGAATAAGACNCAAGAATCTGACNTTAAGGGTCCNTCAAATTTCATACGGAATATGATTGATAGGGATATCGCATCAGATAAGCATGGAGGGCTTGTGGTTACTCGATTTCCGCCAGAACCAAATGGCTATCTCCATATAGGCCATGCGAAGTCAATTTGTTTAAATTTTAGCTTAGCTAAGGAAAATGGNGGTCTTTGCAATTTAAGATTTGATGACACAAATCCGGAGAAAGAGAGTCAAGAATATGTTGATGCGATAAAAGAAAACATTACCTGGTTAGGCTTCGAGTGGAATGGAGACGTTCGCTATTCTTCTGGTTATTTTGATCATTTATACAAATTTGCCACTCAGCTCATACAGAATGGTAAGGCTTTTATATGTGGTTTAAGTGCTGATCAAGCTCGAGAATTTCGTGGAACACTAACTGAACCTGGTAAAGAGAGTCCAAATCGAAATCGATCTATTAGTGAAAATTTAGATTTATTTGAGCGTATGCGAAGTGGTGAGTTTGGGGAAGGCGTTTACACTCTTCGTGCAAAAATAGACATGGCTTCCCCTAATATAAATATGAGAGATCCNATTCTCTATAGAATTCGCCATATTTCACANCATCAGACACATGACAAATGGTGTATTTATCCAACCTATGATTTTACTCANTGTATTTCTGACGCGATTGAAAACGTGACACACTCGCTGTGCACGTTAGAGTTTGAGGACCATAGGCCGCTATATGATTGGATACTCAATAGCTTAGAGTCNGAGNCGTTAAAGGTTATCAGTGATCTGGCGAATAGTGATTTCAAATTTTTTCTTCCTCAGCAAACAGANTTCGCAAAGCTTAAGTTAAATTACACGATTATGGGGAAGAGAAAACTTAAAGAAATGGTTGAATCAGGCATAGTTGACGGATGGGATGATCCAAGATTACCTACCTTAGCGGGGATGAGGCGAAGAGGNTTTACAGCAGCATCAGTTAGAAATTTTTGTGAGAGTGCCGGTGTNAGTCGNTCTGAAAGTACAGTAGATNTAAGTATGCTNGAACATGCTGTTAGGGAAGACTTAGATCAGGAAGCTTTNCGAGTTATGTGTGTTCTAAACCCTCTCAAGGTGACAATTAATAATATGGAGGATTCCGAAGTCGAAAGTTTGACTTTAAGGAATCACCCTAAACAGGAGTCAATGGGAAGCAGAAGTGTACCATTTACCCGAACAGTCTATATTGATAGATCTGATTTTGAAGAAGTCCCACCTCCAGGATTTAAAAGACTTGTGCTCGGAGGTGAAGTCAGGTTGAGAGGCTCTTACATAATCAAATGTGATAAGGTTTTGAAAAATAATGAAGGTGAAATTACAGAGCTTATCTGCACAGCAGATAGAGAGACACTGGGAAGGCGCCCTGAGGGGAGAAAGGTAAAGGGTGTGATCCACTGGGTATCTGTTTTATATGGNCGCAAGGCTACTGTTCGACTATATGACAGATTGTTTATGATAGAAAATCCGGAATCTAAGGAGATTCAGGATTACCGAGAATTCTTAAACCCCGCGTCATTAACTATTGTAGAAAATTGCGTGATTGAACCATCAATAGTCGAGCAAACAGAAGTCAAACATTTTCAATTTGAACGAGAGGGTTATTTTGTCTTAGATGAAAATCAAAAAAACCAAGAGGATTTAGTGTTCAATCGCACCATTCCTCTGAGAGATTCATGGGGAAAATAGGTCTAACAGATAGTAATGCTTAAAATCTACAATACGTTAAGTCACAGGAAAGAAGACTTCAGGCCTATTAAGAAAGATAAGGTTGGTATTTATGTTTGCGGGCTAACTGTCTATGACTACACTCATTTAGGGCACGCTCGAATGCTCGTCGCCTTCGATGTAATTGTGAGGCATTTGAGAGCAAAAGGAATGGATGTTCACTATGTTAGAAATATTACGGATGTTGACGACAAGATTCTTTCTAGAGCCGCAGAGAATAAAGAAGTATTTTCAGATCTTACAGCTCGATTCATCCATGCTATGCATGAAGACGAAAAAGCGTTATCGGTATTGCCTCCCGATTCAGAGCCCAGGGCTACTAGTTACATACCGGAAATGATCAATATTATAGAGATTCTGATACAAAAAGATCATGCTTATAAGGCAGATAATGGGGATGTATATTTTTCAGTACCGAATTTTCCTGACTATGGCAAACTTTCACGCAAGAGAATGGATGAACTTCTCGAAGGCGCTCGGATTGAAATTGGTGAGTTAAAACGTGACCCAAGGGATTTTGTTCTATGGAAATCATCACCCGATGGAAGCGTAGGGTGGGATTCTCCGTGGGGCTACGGTAGGCCAGGGTGGCATATTGAATGCTCNGCAATGTCCATGGATACCTTGGGAGAATGTTTTGATATTCACGGAGGAGGNTCGGATTTGTTGTTTCCTCATCATGAGAATGAAATCGCTCAATCNTGCTGTGCGACTGGAGCAAAATTCGCAAACTATTGGATGCATAATGGTCCGCTGCGNGTTGATAATGAAAAAATGTCAAAATCTCTGGGAAATTTCTTTACGGTTAAGGAAGTNTTAAAAGAATATAGTCCTGAGGTTGTGCGTTATTTATTAATTTCTAGTCACTATCGAAGCCCCATCAATTATTCTGAGGAAAGTCTTAANCTGTCGGCTAAGGCGTTAGAGCGGATTTATATTGGATTGAAAGGGCTCGATATTGCGAATGCGAAATCTCTAACAAATAGTCGATATGAGAAAGCATACTTTGAAGCTATGGATGATGATTTTAATACCCCAGAGGCATTGAGCGTTTTATTTCAAATGGTAGCTGAGTTGAATAAAATAAGAGAAACCAATGTTTCTCTCGCCTGTCAATTGGGTAAGTTGATTTTAAGACTGGGGAACTATTTAGGTATCCTTTATTCAGACTCAGATAAATTCTTAATGGGGGACGGGATTTCTGCTGTGAATAAAGATGAAATTGAAAAGTTAATAGCCGAAAGGGAAAGCGCGAGAGCGGAAAAAAACTGGCAAAGAGCTGATGAGATTAGAGATCAGCTTGTCGATATGAAGGTAATAGTAGAAGACAGTGCTTCAGGCAGCGATTGGCGTATAGATAGGTAAGNCTTATTGCTATTTTGATTCGTTCGCCAATTGACTGCAATAGTAAGACGCGAGTATTATGCCGACCTCCCAAATTGGAAGGCACATTGAATGATCGGGGTATAGCGCAGTCTGGTAGCGCGCTTGCTTTGGGAGCAAGATGTCGGNNGTTCAAATCCTCTCTNCCCCGACCATTAAGTTATGAAAGTTAAAATTTATAAACCATATAAAACCGCTACCCAATCAGGGCTTTCAAAATTTAAACATTGGATTGTTGAGTTTCCAAAAGATAATAATTTAGGTTCCGAGCCATTAATGGGTTGGCAAAAATCTGATAATACCTATAAACAGGTCCAATTAAAATTTGATAGTTTAGAA
>PAWK01000059.1 GCA_002714195.1 Gammaproteobacteria bacterium
CACGGTGCCGTTCTTTGTGTGCACCTTCCAGCCTCCAAGTTCCTCTTTGGTCTTTTCTTCTCCCATAGCACGCGCGACCACCGCTGGCCCTGCGGTGAGTATCTGTGCAGTTTTTTTCGACATAACTGAAAAATGCGACGCGACTAGTCTCCCGGCCGGTAAGCCTGCGACAGCACCTAGGGCCGCAGTTGCTACTGGCACGGTCGACATAGCTTGAGCGACAGACCTGAATCTCGCAGGCGCATTCACTGGGCTCGGCAAATTTGCGCCCTTACCACTCGTGCCACCGACGCTGCCTCCGGAACCCTCATGAAGGCGAACTAGGGGGAGCTTGTATTGGATAGCTATCTCTTCCGCATAAACACTTTTTCGGAGTCCGGCAGGGGAGGGAGAACCACCTCTCATAGTGAAGTCTTCACCGCCAACTACAATTCTTCTACCACTGATCTTACCAAAACCTAGGACGAAATTGGCAGGATCAAAACTTTCGAGATTACCGTTTTCGTCATAATTTGCTGCGCCTGCTATAGGGCCAATCTCCTCAAAAGTATTGTGATCGACTAATTTGTCGATTCGTTCCCTGATCGTCAGGCGACCTTTTGCATGATGCTTGGCAATCGCTTGTTCGCCACCTTGATCCAATGCCAGTTCTCGGCGTCGAGCTATTTCATCTATTTCGTTTTTCCAGTTCATTTGCTCTTCGTATTTTATAAAATGATGTTAGATGTTTACGATTGAAATTCTCGAGCGGTGTTAGCTGCTGCTTCTACTGTAAAAATCTCTGTTTAGAGGACCCAAAGCGCATAATACTGTTGCAACTATTTGGGTTGATAGCGACGTGGATTTGAACCATGGCATTAGTTAACTTGAAACAGCTTTCTAAGTAACAAATCTAACCTACAATCAATTGTATCTCTTATAGTGATAAGGACGCTAACACTTTTCTTGTTCCAAAAAAAGGTCGGCGTCCGTGCATTACTAGAAAGTTATCGACCAGGAGTAAGTCGCCCTTTTGCCAAAAATGATCATATGTAATTTTTTCAGCTATCTCGCACACGTCATCCATCGACTCTTCACTTATATCACTGCCATCGCCAAACTGAATCTTTTTACTATCTTGATTCCGAGAATCTTTCCAGCCTTGATATGCGGCGATGAGTTGATTGAAAAATACTTTTCTACCATCATCAAGCCGTCGTATCGCAGGTAATACGGGAGTAGTGACTTTAAGATTTTCGTCCTGGAGCCACTCCCAAGTATAATTTAAATCACGGAGTCGAGTTTCAGCACTAGTCTTACTATCGGATCCAAGAGTATTTTGCCAACTTCGTCCCTGCCCGGAATCTAAGTCGGCGCTTGCAGGCATGACGTTTGTGTACTTAACACCCTTATTTTCCAACTCATCTATCAGCTGTGGCATTCTATCTGCAAGTTGTTTGAGTAAAAGGTCGGACTGGCATAGCGGAGTTGAGCCACCACTATCACTTGAATGCTCACAAAAGAAGAGCAGTTTTGAAGGGTAAGTAGGAGTTTGGGCCATCTCATGATGCAGGAAAATTTCTACCTCTGGTGGAGCTTCGTTTGCAGTAAAAACTCTTTTAGTTTTGTTGACTCTAACGGCATTAGACAATGATTCTGCGTAGGTAAAGTTCTCAAGTTCGAGGGCTACAACACAAGCGTCAAAATCTAGCGCGTTAGACAGCGGCAACCCTCTCAGAAGAGCGGCTCCGTTGCGGGCTAAGATATCAAGTAGTCTTTTACGCTCGCTACTGAGCCAGCTTGCAGCGCCGTCAGCATCTGAAATGGTTGCTTCAACCTCGACTTGAACAGGGAAATTTTTATTAGTCATAGATCGGGAAAAATGTGTTAAATGCCGTCTGACAGAAAGTCCCAGGGTCATTGAACCTTCGGTTGGCGTTAAGATCAGAAATATCTGACATTTCTTGGTCACTTAATTCGAAGTCAAATAGAGATTGATTTTCTATCAGTCGTTCTTTTTTACTCGTTTTTGGAATAATTGCAGTACCTCGCTGCAACCCCCAGCGAAGCACTATCTGAGCTGGAGTTCTATTGAGTCTTTTTGAGGCGACCCTCACTGTGTTTTTGTTAAGAACCGACTCGGTCTTGTCTGCCATTTCTAATTCCATATAGGAAAGTGCGCCAAGCGGAGAGAAACACGTGACTGCCATACCATACTTTTTCGCTGTTTTAATTAATTTTTCCTGTGTGAGGAATGGATGGGACTCAATTTGAAGCATGGCGGGTTTAATGCTGGAGTATGCATTCAGGTCGTGCAACAAACTCGAGTTATAATTACAAACACCGATTTCTTTCACGTGACCTCTTTCTACTAATCCTTCCATGGCATGCCAGGTTTCGGACAGAGGTACTGGATCAATATGCATTCTCGGGTTCTCTGCTATTGGGTCGAATATCCACTCGGGAGGATATCGTGTGTCAAAGTCGACATATTTGAGTGAAATAGGAAAATGAATTAGATATAAATCTAGGTAATCAGTGCCTAAATCCCGCAAAGATTTTTCGCAAGCAGGGAGTACATTTTCTGGCCGATGAAATGTATTCCATAGTTTTGATGTAACCCAAAGATCTTCCCGACGACAAACACCTTGACCAAGGGCTTGTTTTATTCCTTCACCTACTTGAATTTCATTTCCGTAATCAGCGGCGCTATCTAAGTGTCGATAGCCCGATTTAATGCCATCGACAATGATGTCTGCCGCTTCTGACTGATCAAGTTTCCAAAGCCCCAAACCAACAGAGGGCATTTTGGACTTTCCGACTGAGATTGTTTCTGACATAAAAGATTTATCCGTTTTACTGTTACTGATGAAGTATTGCTTCTATCCCATTTCGCTTGGCATGCTCGGCTATGCTGATTACTTTATTCTCTAAAATAGATCTCTGTGCAGCGCTGGCTACCAACATTGCCATGAGGCCCTGTTTTGGGGATGCAGCGTCGACCTCTTTTTGTTGTAGTTGATCTATCAAGGCTTCATGCTCAAAAAAAGTGGCCCCATGGTGACCACTTTTCTCAATATTTGCAGGATAACCTATTTCGGTACCTTCATAATATTGGTGACCTTTTACTTCAACCATTATAGAGGCCTTCGTTTGTCTATTCTTATCGGTGCTTGCCTTCTCTGAGGCTACAAGTCGTCCTTTCTCTCCTGTCACTACGAGTTCTTCATAAAATTCGTTGGCAAACATGTTGAGGGTGAAATTTGCTCGAATACCATTGCAGTAGTTTATTATGACGAAGCCATGATCATCGATGTCAGATTTTCTGCCCTTGTACTCAAAATTTAGAAAGTTGACGGCTCTTCCTCCGCAAGCGAATACATCCCTTGGCGGAGCTTCGGCCATCAAATTAATCAAGTCAAAGTAGTGGCAACATTTCTCAACCAATGTGCCACCAGAGTACTCATTAAATTTATTCCATTGCTCTACCTTGTCTAAGAACGGTGGGCGATATTCACTCATCGAGATGGTTTTCACGCTTCCCAAAGAATTCAGACTTTTAACTTCATGGAAAGCGTCGACATATTGCGCTTTGTACCTATATTGCATGCCGACTTGAATGAATTTTGAGTAACTATCACTTAGTTGGAGAATTTCCGCACCGTCTTTGAGACTTGTGGCCATCGGCTTTTCAACAAATATGGGCTTTCCTGATTTAACGGCTTCAGAAAGTATTTGATGATGAGTATAGTTTGGCGTGCATATCAGAATCACATCGACTGCCTGGTCGGTGCAGGCGTTATGAAGGGATGTATAGCGAACCACTTTCTCATTACTGAATTTTTGAAGCTCGGCTTCGGCTAGATCAATGCTTTGTTGATTAGTATCATAGATCCCATGTATTCTGCCTGCGCCCAATAGCGATGCTACCCGGATATGCTCGCGGCCAATCAAACCGCTTCCGATGATTAGAAGATTATGCATCTTTCTGGGATCCTGATAACCGATCTGTTTTGCAACTCGCGCGCTGCGATCTGCAGAGGTCTCTTCGTAAAATTTTCTGACCATAAATATTGTCCGACTGGTTAATACTGTTTATCTATTTTTGCTAAACACTTTCGACCTTGGTTGCATATCGATACCACGTGATGGAGTTTAAAACAATTAGCACAGCAATAAGTGGCGCAAAGTACGCACTCATCCCATCTACTAACCCTATCGGAGAGAAAAGCAAGTAAACTCCAACTACACATGAAAGTAATGAAACAGCGCAAGGCGGCGCATATTTCCAGGGACTCAAATCTATAAGTTCTTTCTTTCTAAAAGTCCACATAGTTTCTCTTGGAAGCAAATATCCTATAAGCAACATTATCCCAACTTCTAAGANAAAGAGGATGGCGTANANATGTATGAAGTGNATATTTACGTAATCACTAAATANAAACTGAAGCAAGCTATAAGCAACAATATGAAAGAGGATTACAATCTTTGGCCCCAACGCAGGCACATGACGGGTAAATAAGCCGACTACAACTATAGCGATTACCGGTATGTTGTAAAAGCCAGTAAATATCCTCATGACTTGCCATAATCCCTCGGGCGCATATTGAAGTAAAGGAGCGACGATGAAAGAAAAAATCGCTATCAATACGCTTGCTACTTTCGCAACTTTGACCATTTCTGCTTCANCCACAGACCCGTTTTTCCAAGGAGANTAGATATCGAGGCAGAAAAGCGTTGCTGCGCTGTTGATTAGAGAATTGAAAGAGCTGAANACTGCTCCTAATAATACAGCTAGAAAAAAGCCCGCCATATACTTNGGCAACACATCCCGAATAAGTGCAGGGTAGGCCAAGTCTATTGATTCCATGCCGCTGCCATAGAGATGAAACGCTATCACGCCAGGTATCATCATCAAAAAAGGCACTAACACTTTAAAGAAACCCGAAAAAAGAACTCCCTTTTGTCCTTCGGCTAGATTTTTAGCTGCAAGCGTTCGCTGAATAACATATTGATTAGTACACCAGTAAAATAAATTGGCAAAAATCATCCCGGTAAATAAAGTCCCAAAAGGGGTCGGGTCATTGGAAGAGCCAATGGCGTTTAATTTCTCAGTCTCAGAAGAGGTAATGATTTGAATACCTGCTGAGATGCTCCCATCTCCGAGCGCCGACAATCCAAGAGTCGGTACCAATACTCCTATAATAAGTAATCCGATTCCGTTTAAAGTATCAGATACGGCTACAGCGCGAAGACCGCCAAAAATAGCATACATGGCGCCTATACAACCTACGATAATAATCGTAATGACTAATCCCTGGCTATAGCTCACAGAAATTAGACTGGGTATATCAAAGAGCTGAAGGACCGCGATTGATCCAGAATAAAGAACACCGGGGATGGTGACCAAGCCATATCCGACCATAAAAAGCACAACTGTCATCCGCCGCAGACCTTCATCAAATCGGTCTGATAGGAACTGTGGTAGCGTCGTAAACGCCCCAGCCAGGTAGCGAGGTAGAAATATAAAGGCCATGGCTACCGTGGAAACAGCGGCTGTGACCTCCCATCCCATGCTGCTGAGGTTGTAACCGTAGGCTGAGCCATTTAGACCAATTAATTGCGCTGCCGACAAATTAGTAAGCAGCAAGGAGCCAGCTATAAATACAGAAGATAATCCTCGGCCCGCCAAAAAATAACCGTCTTGAGTGCTGACTTCTCCTACCGTCCTTCGATAAGAGATATAGGCAACTAGCGCCATAAAGAACGTGGCGGTTGCTAACGTGATGACAATGTCTTGTGCGTTCAAGATTTGGCTTCGAAAATATTACTTTGGAGTTGGAGCATATTGGGATTTGGACAATAAAGAAAGGTCTATTAGTTTAAAGTTTATACGTAATATTAATACGATGTGGTTAGTTCTTTTTGCGAGGTCGGTTGAGGGAGATTTAGCAGACCCCTATCCGCAAAAAGTAGTAAAACACTTTCTTAAATGCGTTATTATGGAATTCGATGACTAATAATCTATGTTTTAAATATTTATCCTTGTTTTTAGGCTTGAGTCTTTTCGGCGAATGCCTTGCTGCTGATCAACCGAATTTTGTTTGGTTTACTTCGGAGGATAATTCTGTTCATTTTTCTCGTCTATATAATGAAGACGGTATAGCAATGCCGACTATCGAAAAGTTAGCATCTCACGGCTTAATATTCGAACATGCTTTTTCGAACGCTCCCGTTTGTTCGGTTGCTCGCACTACATTATTGACAGGGGCCTATGCGCCACGAATCGGCGCGCAATACCATAGACGTTCTAAGATGGTTCCTGTCCCCGATGGCGGAAAAATGTATCCGTGGTACTTGCAGCAAGCGGGATATTACACGACAAACAATAGTAAGACTGATTACAACGTTCTAGTNGATCAGGGTTGGGATGAGTCATCATNGGATGCCTCATGGCGTGGTCGACAAAAAGACCAACCTTTCTTTCATGTGCAGAATACTGCCTTGACGCATGAGAGCAGTTTGCATTTCACGAGAGAGCAAATGATGACGATAGAGAATCTTACTGCTTCCGGGTCAGTGAATTTGTTTCCTTATTTTCCAGACACTCCTACTTTCCGTTACACACATGCACGTTATTTNGATAACCACGTTAAAGTAGATAATTACTTTGCTGATTACTTGGGCATGCTTGAAGAGGATGGTTTGCTTGATGATACTTTCATATTCTATTTTGGGGACCACGGAGGAGTACTGCCTCGGGGGAAAGGTTATGCTTATGAGAATGGTTTGCATGTCCCATTAATCGTTTATGTGCCAGAGAATTGGAAACATTTGGTTAATGAAGAGTATGGTGCTCGGGTAACCGGTTTTGTCAGTTTCATTGACTTTGCACCTACCGTGTTGAGCTTAGCAGGAATAGAGGTGCCGCCTCACATGGATGGAGTACCTTTTTTGGGTAAGAGTATTGATCTAAACGAAGTAAACAAGCGCGATCAGACCTTTGGTTATGCTGACCGCTTTGATGAGAAAATTGATCATGTAAGGAGTTTGCGGAAAGGCAATTTCAAGTATATTCGTAATTACCAGCCCTTCAATGTTGATGGGCTTTGGAACGAGTATCGTTACATCATGTTGGCGTACCAGGAATGGTGGCAACTTTATAAGTCGGGAGAGTTGAATGAGGTTCAAAGCCAGTTTTTTGAACCCCGTCCCGCGGAGCAACTTTTTGATTTGGAAAATGATCCGTATGAACTCCATAATCTAGCAAGTAATTTAGCGTATGCCGAAATTCTGGCAAANATGAGATTGTCTCTTAGTAGCAGGGTAAAAAGTATTAACGACCTGAGTATGTTCCCAGAAAGTATGCTCTTCGAGGAAGCTTTTGATGACCCGGTCGTCTTTGGTCGCAATAACAGCCAAAGGATCAGCCAACTAGTGGACACGGCGGACTTAAGCTTGCGTGAGTTTGACCGCGCTCGCGATGACATTAGTTTAGCACTTAATTCCGAAGACCCCTGGCAACGTTATTGGGGCTTGATTGTGTTAAGCACTTTCGGTGAGCAGGACAACAGATTTATTCAGAAGGCTAGTGGTATCGCACAAAGTGATGATGAAAATTTGGTACGGTTGAGGGCAATCGAGTTTCTCGCTTTGATTGGACAAGAGAACCCTTCGCAACTCTTGCCTGCTCTGTTAGCGAGCGCTAGCAATGAGGTCGAGGCGACTATAATTCTTAATACAGCAGTTCTCTTGAGAGATTTTACTAACTATGAAATTCAAATTGACTCTGGAATGATTCCCTCATCTTTGAGTGGAACACAGCTCTTAAATATCGATCGTAGGGTGAACTATCTGTCGTCAGACTAAGAGCAGTCGACTCATAGTAGTAATAAACTCTCTAACCTAAGTTTTGTCATCGGAAAACTTTGACACAATTTTACCATCGATCGATATCGTTCACTGGTGCAACACCTGCTAGCTTTAGGTAACTGTTATAGTATCGTCCTTAATATGCTAAAGTCGATTTTGAAAAATCCTGAGATTCGCCCTTTTTGGAGGCAGCAATGAATAAGCTAGTTAAACATCTTGTGCTAATTTCTATCCTCGCAGGAATGATTTCNCCCGCGAGTGCGCAATTCGATAACGTTGGATCTATTAATTTTCCGACATCTGAATCAGGCGACGCACAGCAANCCTTTTTACGAGGNGTGGCAATCCTTCANAGTTTTGGCTGGGAGCAGGCGCAGGAACAGTTTCAAANAGCCCAAGAGATCGCACCGGACTTNGCCATGGCCTATTGGGGAGAGTCTCTTGCTTATAANCATCCTTTGTTTTCCCAAATGGATGCAACTGAGCCTCGCAACGCGCTTCAGCGTCTCGGAGCTACTCCGGAAATTCGAATGTCAAAGGCACCGACTGAGCGCGAGAAAGGGTTTCTTGCCGCTGTAGAAATTCTATGGGGTGAGGGGGAAGTAGCCGATCGCAAGGTTGGATATATGGAGGCCATGGAAAACCTTTATGACAGGTATTCTGATGATGATGAGGTCGCTGCCTTCTATGCCCTATCAGTTTTGAGCGCTCGTGCGGCTTCCGGTGGTGATCTAGACAACCGGATGGCTGTTAGGGCAGGGACTATCGCGCTTGAGATATTCAACAGAAAGCCGACGCATCCGGGTGCGGCGCACTATACGATTCACTCTTTCGATGACCCGATTCATGCACCCTTGGCACTAGAGGCGGCCTACCGCTATTCCGAGATCGCGCCTGCAGTGTCTCATGCGCGACACATGCCGACACATATATTTATTCAGCATGGTATGTGGGATCGTGTGTCTGGTAACAATCAATCAGCCTTTGATGCTGCTCGAGAGCTTTGGCGACCTGGTCAAAGCATGGGTGACGCAATTCATTCTCTGGACTGGGGTCAGTATGGTGACTTGCAGAAGGGCGATTATGAAAAGGCTCGCCTTTGGATAGATCGTATCGAAACCATGTCGACCCAGGGCGGTTTTGCCGAGGGTGGAGCTCGAGGATCTTCTGGCGCGGCTCGCGCGAGAAACACAGTTGCTTTGACTAAAAACCGGTACATTGTTGATGCCGAAGAATGGAGAATTCAAAACATAACAGAGGATTCTCCAGATCATGAGCTCCTGGCGACGGCGCTCTCCGCATACCACCTAGAGGATCAAGCCACACTTCAGTCGGCGGAGCAGGAATTAAAGAAGCGCGTTGAAGCAGGAGAAGACGGCTACACTGCCATTATGGCTAAACAGGTGAGCGGATTGCTTCATGCCGGTATGGGCCATCCCGACGTAGCGATTCGGTTTTTTGAGGAGGCGGTTGATATCATAGAACCCATGGCGCCGCCCCGTGGTTCTGCTAACCCTATCAAGCCTGTTTACGAGATGTATGGAGAGGTACTTTTGGATCTTGGCAGGCAAGAAGAAGCGGTTGAACAATTCGAAATGTCCCTTCAACGTATGCCTAATCGCCCGCGCTCGCTGTGGGGTATGGCAAACGCGCAGGCTGCCATCGGGCAAGTAGATCTCGCAACTGAGCACTACCAGATGTTAGTCGACATATGGACGGGCAGTGAGAATTTTGGTGGTATCACTGAAGCTAGATCTTACCTCATGGATAACACTGGCGGGTCAGATTAGTTTTCAAGGGTCAGAGTAACTATCGGGTGCTTTGAGTTACGCTGACCCATCAATGTGTCCGAATATGTTGCAGGCATTCAGTAGGATCATTTTCTCAATCATCACNATGATTGTCTCTATGAATTCNTGGNCTCAAATAGATGAGTTCGTTCGGGGGGCGGAGCGAGTATATCTTCCTATTGATTATTCGGATTCAAATTCTTACCCNCTTGTAATACTTCTGCACGCTTATGGCATGAGTACTGAACAAGCAGAGTCNATATGGGGACTTGCTGAATCGGTCGATAAATACCAATTTGTTTANGCTNTGCCTTCTGGCACTCTTGATCCGGCTGGTAGTTATTTTTGGAACTCAAATTCAGCTTGCTGTAATTTTTACAATAGCTCTGTCGATGACGGTTCTTATTTGTATCAATATATTGAGAGGTTAAAAGATTCCTTNAGTATAAATTCTAACCGCATTTATGTGGTCGGNGANTCAAANGGAGGATTTATGGCGTTAGAATTGGCCTACCGCTTTCCGNGGNTAGTCACTGCCGCTGTAAGTAGTGCTGGCGCATCNCATTTTAATTCAAGAAATGGCCCAGCCTCGGGCGTCCATATATTACAGATACAAGGTACNGAGGATACCTCAATTCTNTACGAAGGCGGCTCTATCGGGGGANTATCGTACCCTGGCGCGAAGGCTACCGCGCGTCAATGGGCAGAGTACAANACTTGCCTCTTACCCGGATTAATAGCAGAGGCTAAGGATCTAGATCCGTNTTTAGTAGGATTTGAAACGGAGGTGACTGTCTATTCTCAGGGATGCAGGGCTGCGGGTTCGGTAGAACTATGGACACTCCAAAAAGGTGGTCATGGTCTTGGNAGACCAGTGCCTGAATCAAGCAGNTTGCAACTTTTAGACTGGTTGTACAANAAATCTAAGNGAGGATGGCCGAAAGACTTTAATGGAGTTAGTCCGCCCGACAATTTGAATCTTAGAGTGAATAATATCGGTGTCTATGATGCGCTAGAAGGCTTACTATATTCATGCTTAAGATTAACAAATCGAGGAGACGTGAATTTCCTTCGAGGGGTTAGTCAATTTGATGTAGCATTCAGCGTGTCAGATTTATCAGCGGGAAAGATTAAGTTGGTAAATTATCGCGAGTTTAACTTAGCGAAAGTATTAAACAAAAATTTTGAATTACCAGATTGCACTGGCAATTATGAAATTANCANCGGAGTGTATTCCGATATTATCAAAGTGAATTCTTTTATCTATGAATTTGATTTTCAGTTAGATAACTCATTAACAAGCGANTTTGTGTTAGTCTCTTCAAAGNATATATTCCACGTAAATGATCAATAAACAATAGACTCAGTTACTAGTATAAAAATAACAGTCAAACCTACCAAGTCTTACAGAGAGATCCGTTATGCACGCGTTAATGATGAATACCCCATTAATGATTTCCTCTATATTGAAACATGCGGAGAGGAATTTCCCCGAAGTTGAAATGGTGTCAGTAACGGTTGATCAGTCCCGACACCGACAAAATAATCGAACCTTCGCATCGCGCTGCAGACAACTAGCGAACGTGTTGGAGTCATTGGGTGCTGGATTCGGCGATAGGATTGGCACNCTGGCTTGGAACGATTTTCGGCACATGGAGCTCTACTACGCGGTTTCGGGCAGTGGTATGGTTTGTCACACGATCAACCCAAAACTTTTTCCAGAGCAAGTGGCCTACATTATCAATCATGCGGAAGACAAGGTTCTTTTTGTCGACCTACTTGTAGTGCCTTTGCTGGAAGCATTAAAGGATCACCTAAAGAGAGTAGAAACCATTGTCGTCCTCACGGACAAGTCGCATATGCCTGACTCGAGCTTGACTAATCTCCGGTGCTACGAAGAGTTGCTAGACGCACATTCTGATGCATACGAGTGGCCGCAGTTTGATGAGAACACCGCATGCGGAATGTGCTATACCTCTGGAACAACAGGAAATCCAAAGGGTGTCNTATATAGCCATCGCTCGACGGTTTTACATGCTCTAGCCGGAGCTCTGCCGGATGTGACTGGTGCCTCCAACATGCAGACCAGTTTGCCAGTTGTACCAATGTTTCACGTCAATGCTTGGGGTGCTCCCTACGCTGCTCTCATGGTAGGGACAAAGCTGGTCTTGCCGGGACCNAAGATGGCGGATGGTGAGACGTTGCATGATTTAATGGTTTCCGAGCAAGTAACAGTTTCNTCCGGCGTACCTACAATTTGGATGGCGTTGTTGGATTATCTNGAAGCAAACCAAAAGACTATCCCAAGNTTGAATCGTGTTCATGTTGGCGGCGCCGCATGTCCNAGGATTATAGTCGAGCGATTCCGAGAACAACATGATTGTGAAGTTGTNCAGGGTTGGGGTATGACCGAAACAAGCCCGTTAGGAACTGTCTATGCAATGAAGAGGGGTATGGAGGAATTTTCTGAGGATCAAGTTATAGACTTGCAGCTACTTCAAGGACGCGGGGTGTTCGGGATAGAGATGCGCATCGTGGATGAAAATGATTCAGAGCTACCGTGGGACGGAGTCGCATCCGGTGCGCTGAAAGTGAGAGGCCCTTGGGTTGCAAAGGGATATTACGGATTATCAGATGTGCCTGGGCATGAAGATTGCCCAGTCGATAAGGATGGCTGGTTTAATACTGGGGACGTTGCGGCGATCACCCCAGATGGTTTTCTGCAGATAACCGATCGCACCAAGGACGTCATCAAGTCAGGCGGGGAGTGGATTAGTTCAATCGAGATAGAGAATGCTGCTGTAAATCATCCAGATATCGCCGAGGCAGCTGTGATTGGCCGTTATCATCCTAAATGGACAGAGAGGCCCTTGTTGATCGCGGTAGCTCAGCCCGGGAGGTCTCTACAGAAAAGTGCGGTTCTTGAGTTTCTGACAGACAAGCTTCATAAGATGGCGCTCCCTGATGATGTTGTTTTTACTGATGAGTTGCCCCATACGGCAACTGGAAAGATCAATAAGCTTGGGCTGCGAGAGACCTATAAGGACTATAAATTTCCTGATGCGTAAGGAGGGCGGTAAATTTTTGGGCTGACGTCATTCTGAAATGTGGGTCATCAATATTATGATTACAAGAGCTATCAACGCGCGGGTAATGGCCGCTGTATCCGCTCAATAAACATCTCTATGAACTTAACCCAATCAAGATCGTACTGCACGTTCATNTTTACTGCCCCTTCAGCGCCAGGCCAGACATTCGGCCCCCCGACTGATACTCCATAACTGATTCCATGATCAATATTCACGTCGACGTAAAGTGACTCGGTTGTCACTAGGGTGGGATCTATCAGGCTCGCGACCGCAATTTGATCGTACATGTACCATGATCGTTGAGGCGCGAGTTCAAAGCGTTCACCTAAAGTCTCCACAAGAAGGGCGGTCAAGGTATTATCTTCGGCCACCATTTCTTCGTACCAATCTTTCGTCAGAGCGGACTTGCGTGACACATTTAGAGGAGAAAGCTCGATCGGAATGCCTGACCGGAGAGTAACTCTTGCAGCTTCAGGGTCTACCCAGAAGTTGAACTCTGCATTGGGTGTTATATTGCCGGCACCATCAGGNAGCGATGCTATAGCTCCACCCATAATCACCAGTTGCTTAACGTTGGCTGCGAACTCTGATTTAGCTCGTATAGCCTGCGCGATGTTAGTTAAAGGGCCAAGTGCCACAATTGTAATTTCTCCTGGATTTTCCATTACAGCCTGGACAATAAAAGATACAGCTGAACCATGTTCAGCTTGTTTNGAGGCAAAACCGCCTGGCGGCGCAGGCGGACTATCGTTTGAATACCATTTGCCGTAGTTGTTTATGGCAAAATCGCTCACTTCATGCACTAGCGGCATGTCCGCACCCACATAGACTGGAATTTCAGTTTGGTTGGCAATCTCTAGCATACGGAGAGCATCAGATGTAGCACGTTCGACACTGTCATTCCCGGCTACAGTAGTAATACCAAGAATTTCCAGCTCCGAGGACTGCAGTGCGAGCATAAGCGCTAAGCTGTCATCCTGTGGTGGCATGGCAAAATCAGTGTCAAATATTATTGGTAAGCGTTGTTGAGCGTCGGACAAGACGGATAGTGTTGATAAAAGGACAAACAATAACTTGTGCATTTGATTTCTATAACCCAGCTCTGTAAAAAAGAAGAGTATAGCCTTAACCTACTCATTGTGGTAATTCGCGTTGAGCTACGCGTCTATTTTCAGCCTTACCTAACGTCGTTGAAATTTCCGTCATGAATGAAGTGTAGATAAACAGTTTAGTTAGTTGAAAGCTTGNTTAATTGGACCGCTTTAAGGAAGCTGAGAATACACNGGAATAGCTTCGTNTTAGNAAATATATATAGTATCTTTCCTTTATGAATAATCCTTATGAAGAGCCCCGAGTTAGAAATTATGCTCTGGGGATTCTAACGTTAGTTTACACCTTCAATTTTATTGATCGTCAATTACTATCAATATTGCANGAAGATATTAAAGCAGAGCTANTATTGACCGATGCGCAGCTAGGTCTGTTGACTGGTTTTGCTTTCGCAATGTTTTATGTCANCGCAGGTGTTCCCATCGCCCGATTAGCGGATCGAAGTAATCGGAGAAATATTGTTGCCGCGTCGGTTGGGTTATGGAGCTTCATGACTGCCATCAGCGGATTTGTTCAAAATTATGTTCAACTTTTGTTAGCAAGAATCGGAGTTGGTATCGGCGAGGCTGGAGGAAGCCCGCCATCACACTCTATCGTTTCTGATATTTTCCCTAAAGAACAAAGAGCCAGTGCTCTCTCGTTTTATTCCACAGGCGTGAACTTGGGGATCATGTTTGGCTTTTTATTTGGCGGATGGCTGAATGAATTTTTCGGTTGGCGTGTAGCATTTCTGGTAATTGGTGTGCCCGGAATAATCTTAGCCTGTATTGTGTATGCAACTGTTCCTGAGCCCGTTCGCGGATTACTTGAGAACAAGAAAGTATCGGATAATCAGGTGCCATTTAGTGAGGTAGTGTCGGGCTTATGGCAGCGCAAAACTTTCAGACACATGGCGCTGGCATGCGGCCTGAATGCGTTTGCTGGATACGGCACAGTGAATTGGGCTGCATCCTTCTTTATTCGCAGCCACGGGATGACCACGGGCGAGCTTGGTACCTGGCTGGCNCTGTCTNNAGGGTTGGTGGGGGCAGTAGGGATCTTTGTTGGTGGCTTTCTGGGAGATAAGCTCGGCGCGAGGGACAAGCGCTGGTATCTTTGGGTGCCAGGACTTTCAACACTTTTAGTAGTACCCGGTATGCTGACAGTTTTTCTCACTAGTAATACTTANTTGGCACTAGTTTGTATGTTTATGCCAGGATTTCTGCAAAATATATACCTTGGTAATTCCATAGCGACTACGCACAATTTAGTGGGCCTGCGNTGGCGCTCGACTTCTTCAGCTATTCTGTTTCTGATCCTTAATATAATCGGATTGGGTCTGGGTCCTTTTGCGGTTGGACTTCTTAGCGATATGCTCGAAACGTCATTGGGTATTGAATCTTTACGCTATGCCATGTTGGCTGTGTTACCAACTGCATGTGTATGGTCTAGTATTCATTTTTATATCGCTTCGCGGACCTTAATCGCAGATTTAGAGAAGACGCCAGAGTAGACTGCCATAGTCTAGCCTCACTTTTTAGATAAAATTTAGTGACCGAGGAACTTAGAGTACACTTCAAGTCCTTCACTAGTTTATTTTTGGACTTATATCTATTCTAGTATCAGGGTTTGCGTCGTCTCCTGGATCATGAAAATAGCCTGCCGATACGTTAACCGAAAGAGCGGGACTTTTTTCGGCGATACACGCAATGATGTGATTGTCCGTCGGTCCNGGTGGGGGATCATCATCGGCAAGCGAGAGCGGATTCACAGAGGTACCATCTTGAAGTAAAACGGACACCGCAGTTCGTTGCTCTTCAGCGAGGTCAGCGCCTTTTGGTCCAGTCACTCCGCCATCCCAGGTCATGAACACGGCTTGTTCTGTTTTCTCTGGACATTCCCCCTGGAGGCCTGAATTACTTGGTTTAAAACGCTCGGCAAGGACGAGACTGGGTCCAGCGGTGAGCGAGGTCACATTTTCACTTTTTAAACCAAGCAGAGACAAGCCATTTACATCTTCGAGCTGCTCCACAATTTCAACACTGACTGGCACTGAGTCATCGGGACTAAAGGCACCGATGAGGAGCACGGTTCTTTGCTCTAACGATTCTACTGCGGGACGAAGCGTGGCACATAAAGGAGTTACGGTTTCGCCCGAACTAAGTCCAACCGCAAACGCGTTTGGGGTAATTGTCTCGCTGTCTACCTGAACAGAGAAGACAACAGGCATTCCGTCTTGATTACGAGTGGGCGGCAGCTCACAAAATATCTGAGTGGCAAAGGGAGGAATGTCAGCCAGTCCATGATAGATAGATAATATGCGCGCATCTAACTCTCCTTGTCTTGCGCTATCCTGTGCATAGGATATGACAGAAAAAAGCATAAGATTTAACAGCAGTAGGGGTCTCATTTTTATATAAACTCACTTGAGCTCTAACAATTTGCGGAGCTGTAATGTTGGAAGAGTTAATCTAAAGTTGTCAAGTCGTTATTGTCCCTTGTATTCTCTTCATTGGAGCAAAAAGGAGGATTAAGGTGATGAAGCTGTT
>PAWK01000060.1 GCA_002714195.1 Gammaproteobacteria bacterium
CTTTGAAAAAGTCTCAATTATTTATACTTGTATAAAACAAGCATAAAAAATCAATCAAGACCTAATTANTTAGATCTCTTACCCTACAAGCAAGCACCCACCTCTATTGCTTGATCTACTTTTTTAAAGAACAAAAATCCCTGTGCCTAATGACACAAAGCCGGCGTATTATACGCCCGTGGCCTCGATTAGCAAGGAATAAACTAAGTAATTTGAAATAAATTATTTACAAAAAAACGCACAGGAATTAGGCATTCTAAATATAACAAAAGATCGTTATTCAACTTTAACTAAGTGAAACATTTTCTTACCGCGACGGAGGACAAAGTATCCACCTTCCAATGCACCACTGGAGTCCAACATAAGATCTCCCGAGCTGACCAGACTCCCGTTTACACTAATCGCATTGTTGCTGATAAATTCCCTCGCCATTTTGTTTGATTTTGCGAGCTCAGTGCGCACGAGCGCCTGAATAATATCTACATTTCCTTGGGCGAAACTAGTTTTAGGGAGTCCGTCCAAATCCAATTGTTTTAAGTCCTCTCTCGTTAATTTGGAGATATCACCAGAAAAAAGGCTGTCACTAATTCTTTTGGCCGCGATTAATCCGTCTACTCCATGAAGAAGCTTTGTGACCTCACACGCAAGAATACTTTGAGCCTCGGGTTTGCTTTGCGAAGACTTATCAGACAACTCAATATCCTGAATCTCTTCGACACTAAGAAAAGTAAAGTATCTAAGATATTTGTATACATCCAAGTCAGACACATTTAACCAAAATTGGTAAAGGGCATACGGTGACGTTTTATTTGCACTTATCCAAATCGTTCCTTTTTCCGTTTTACCAAATTTCGTTCCGTCAGCTTTTGTTACTAAGGGAGTAGTAACACCAAAAACTTGCTTCTGATAAATCCGCCTAGTGAGATCTATGCCGCCCGTAATGTTTCCCCACTGGTCACTTCCGCCAACCTGAATCGAGCAATTAAACCTTTTATGCAATTCAGCAAAATCCAATGATTGCAGGAGCATGTAGCTAAATTCTGTGAAAGAGATCCCCTCCCCCTCCCTTTCGATCCTCTGTTTAACCGAGTCTTTTTGAACCATTGAGTTAACTGAGAAGTGCTTACCCACATCTCGTAAAAAACCCAGGAGATCAAGATTTTGCGTCCATTCTAGATTATTGACCAGAACCGCTGAATTAGAACCACAATCAAAATCCAAAAATTGGCTCAATTGAGGTTTTAATCTTTCAACCCATTCCTCTACGACATTCAACGGATTAAGCTGCCTCTCAACCGCCTTGAAGCTTGGATCGCCGATTAGACCAGTGGCTCCGCCTACAAGAGCAATTGGTTTGTGGCCGGCAAGTTGAAATCTCCTCAGAACCAATAATGGAACCACGCTGCCGATATGAAGACTCTCAGCTGTGGGATCAAAGCCACAGTAAACAACTCGTTTATCCGCGGCAATATGTTCTTTCAACTTATCTTCGCCAGCGAGCTGAGCAATTAGGTCTCGATTCTCCAGCTCGGAAATTATGTCCTCATATTTGGTGCTCATAGGAACGCCTTAATTCACAAAGAAAGCTAATAATTACTCCCTCCTCGCCGACCAATTCAGGGTAAGCTTAGAAGCAAGAACTTTAAAACTGGCAGATTCTACACTAGAACGTTGCTTGCGTATCTTATGTTTATTAATACCGAAACAAAAAGGCCTTTGAAATAGTCATAGTACTAATGTAGGTTTGCGTTCTTATCCAAGGCTAGCAAAGTGATTTGATGTTCAATGGATTTTTTCCAAAATAGTAAACAATTTCTAGAGGACTGCTATCCGCGCGATCATCTTCACATCGCGGGAATACTTATGCTAGTGATCCTTATTTTTATTACCTTACCAAGCGATAAAGGGAATAACGTACTCTCTGACGGACCAAACAAGATTTCTATACCGATTAGGTCAGTGGCGAGCGAAGAAACTCAGCAGACAATTTCAGAACTTTCGGATACCCAAAAAGAGACAATCTTCAATGTTGGAGCTTCAAGCGAAGATTCATGGCAAAATTTTGTGATTAAAAGTGGTGACAATTTATCCGAGATTTTTTCACAAGTAGGGCTGACTGATCAGGATTTATTTCGTGTGCTTAATAGCAATGAGAAAGCGCAGATATTGAATCGTATATACCCAGGATATGAACTAGGTTTTTTCGTTCCAATTTCTGGGCAGCTCGATACGCTCCGGGTTCTAAAAAGCCCTCTCGAAGGATTCGAATTTGTCAGGGAAAACGACAGTTATAGGGTCAATGAAATAGTCAAGGAAGCCGAATTCGTGCCTACTTTTAAAGTTGGAGTTATCGAGGATAGTCTATTTCTCGCAGGTCAAAAAGAACAAATTCCAGCAGTTCATTTGATGGAAATGGCAAATATTTTCGGAGGCGTAATAGACTTTATCTTAGACCCACGCGAAGGCGATAGATTCAGTATCCTCTATGAAGAAAAATACTTGGACGGTGAGTTAATTGGCCATGACGATATATTAGTTACGCAGTTTATCAATCAAGGGGAAATCTTCACAGCCGTAAGGTACGTTAATAAAAATGGCGAGCTAGGTTACTACTCTCCGGATGGAGAAAGCATGAGGAAAGCATTCTTGCGAAACCCTTTAGATGTTTTCAGAATAAGCTCTAACTTTAATCCTCGCAGACGTCACCCAATATTAAACACAATTCGAGCGCATAAAGGGACAGACTACGCAGCGCCTACAGGAACTCCAATTCGTGCTACAAGCGAGGGTCGAGTAACAAGAGCATCCAGATACGGGTCGTTTGGAAATTTAGTAACGATTAAACATTCCGGCGGCTTTGAGACAAAATATGCCCATCTATCCAAATTTGCTGCAGGAATCTCTCGAGGAGACCGCGTCAAGCAAGGTGAGGTGATTGGTTACGTAGGGGCAACCGGCGGAGCAACAGGCCCCCATCTACACTATGAGTTTTTGGTAAATGGTGTGCATCAAAATCCAAGGACAATTCTTGATAAACTGCCCAAAGCAGATTCCATCCATCCAGATGAAATGGTTCTTTTTAACGAACAAGCAGAGACTCTTCTAGCCCGATTCGAGGAACTAAGCAAATCACGAGACATAAAATATTGACGAAAATAGTGAGAATTAATCCAAACTGATGACCAGAGAACTTTTCATTGGTCTAATGTCAGGCACCAGTGTTGATGGAGTAGATTGCTCGATCGTTGCCTTCGAAGATAATCGGGTTGAGGTGATTTCCACGCACCTTGAAGAATGCCCAAAAGAACTCAAAGAGAATATTCTTACAATTTCCGAAGGATCGAAAGTGAGTCTCAAATTTCTAGGCGAAACCGACATTGCCGTAGGAAAACTTTTTGCATCAGTCGTTAAAAAACAACTGAAGGAAACAAAAATCAACCCAAAAGCTATTAGGGCTATAGGAAGTCATGGGCAAACAGTCTGGCACCAGCCATCCGGCAATTATCCCTTTACGATGCAAATAGGGGATCCGAATGTAATCTGCCAGCAAACTGGGATTACAACTGTCGCAGGGTTTCGGCAAAAAGATGTCGCAAACGGTGGTCAAGGTGCGCCACTTGCACCTTTATTTCATAAGGAATTCTTCCATAGAAACGATCGTGACAGAGTAATTATCAATATAGGAGGTATAGCAAACATAACCATTCTTCCCAAAGATGGCGCCTGCTCAGCATATGATATCGGCCCGGGTAACGTCTTGATGGACTATTGGAACCTTAAAAAGCAAGGAAAACCGTATGACAAAAATGGGGAGTGGGCTGCAACGGGTCAATGCGACCAAGAACTTCTTAAAAAAATGCTAGAAGAACCCTACCTGAAAAATCCTCCTCCAAAGAGCACAGGAAGAGAACTGTTTAACGGAGTTTGGCTTGAAAGCATAATCTCAAGACACAATGGTCATTTAAAAACAGAGGATGTCCAAGCCACACTAACAGTATTTACTTCAAAATGTATCGCGGACGCTGTGAATAATTTAGCAGAAGATCCGGAAGTTTATATCTGTGGTGGCGGTGTGCACAATAGTTGCTTAATGAACAATCTCAAGACTGGTATAGAGAATTGTCCAGTTATGACAACGTCAGTCTTGGGACTAGAGCCGGACTGGGTCGAGGCAGCCACTTTTGCGTGGTTAGCAAAAAAAACCATCAAAGGCGAAAAGTTAGAAACGGCTCCTTTCACTGGAGCCACCAAACCTTGCATATTAGGAGGGATCTATCTTAGCGATTGACCTTAAATAGAAAATGACGCTCCGCATCCGCAAGTAGAAGCAGCCATTGGATTGTCGACAACAAAGCGAGAACCCTCGAGACCTTCAAGATAATCAACTTTTGCACCAACCAAGTATTGATAGCTTAAAGGATCGACCAGGAGACTAGCTCCTTTATTCTCGATCACTGTGTCATCTTCTTGAACATTCTCATCAAAACTAAAACCGTACTGAAATCCTGAACATCCGCCACCAGTAACAAATACTCGAAGCTTCAGGTTGTCGTTTCCTTCCTCGGAGATTAGGCTATGAACTTTGTCTGCCGCACTGTCTGTGAAAGACAAAATAACTGGCTCTGCTGTTTGAACGACCGACATAACTTTCTCGCCACTTAGTTACAAAAATTATTCTAGTAATGAATCTTCGATCTATTAAATAAATAAAACCCTATTATAGTATCTGTATACCATCATTTGAATAGCGAATATCGTAGTTACTCATTCTCAAGAGTTTTGTTATCGAATCCTATTTTATTGCTGTCCGAAGTCAACCTCTTCTTGCTGACTTGATCAGAAGAGATATGCATTAAATTTCCATTCACCTCTGACCCCATAACCATCTCGATTAAGTTGTAATGAACGTTTCCTGCCACCACAGCTTTCGCTGCCAGCTCCAAGTGATTACTTGACCTAACATCTCCTTGAACCAACCCGTTTATCACTGCCGAAGGCACACAAATTTCTCCCTCCACTGAACCCTTGTCCGCGACTCGTATCACCGCAGATGAGTCGTCCTCGGCGTAAATACTTCCTTTCACTCGACCTTCAATGATTAACTCACCGCTAAAATGGATGTCGCCTATTATTTCAGTCGCTTTAGAGACCAAAGTGTTGGCCGCTGGTTCTTTCTCCTTATTCACATTAGTCTTAATAACATTCGTTTCTTCATTCTTACTAAACATCCCATTTTCCTCCTTTAATTCTTTAAGTTATTCAGTGCTTGGTATTTAACCAAGGGTATTCACGATCGATGGTCTTGCTAACTGGAGCAATTTCTGTCGCCACTATTCGAACATAATCAGGCATGAAATTTTCAGGAAGCATTAATTCTCCCTCTATATACTGAAAAAATTTAAACCTTAACTTTATTTCATCCTGCTCTTGTTCTTCAGAAATTTCGTTTAGCGAGTAAATAACGGTCTGTCCATCTTGGTGACCAGTCACACTTACATCTACGTAACCATTTAAATAAGTATCTCCATCAGCGTCCTGCTGACGCACCGCTAATTTATACCGGTATCGACTCGACTGATTTATACGTTTTAAATCCCACTCTGAGATCATCAATCCAGTGTCATCGGCCTGTTTTGAGACCACATTTCTATAATAAGTCAAATCTTGCTCTAACGTTGCTAATTGATTCCGTAACCTGCTGATTGTTTGCTCTCCGGATTCATTTATCTTTTGATCAAGTACGCCTGACCTCTCCAAAATGGTTACCTGTCTTCTTAATTCTGAGTTTTCCACACTCAATCTCTCTACTACAGCACTTTGCTCTTCCAACCCAATTTGGAAAGATGCGTCCCTTTTATAAATTTGGTAATAGCCAAAAGCAAATCCGCCAAGCGTGCTAAGACTAACCAAGGAAATACTTCCAAATAGCCGAAATAAACGCTGCCACGGCCGATACGGAACAACCATCATTTTGTCTTGCCTGCTCCCCTTTACTACATTTGGCACTTTTTCTTTCCTAAATGATTAATAGATATTCAATATCTAACAAAAGTTATATTTAAGGAGTTAACGCGACCCCCTCTAATCCTTTAGTTTCCTCGATTCCGAGTATCAAATTCATATTCTGAATAGCCTGCCCAGAAGCACCTTTTACCAGATTATCAATTACAGAAAGCACCACAATTGTATTATTATTTGGAATATACGTAACCGAAATTTGACAATTGTTCGCGCCTCTCACGTCTTTCGTTGCAGGTGTCTCTCCGTTGCTTAAGATGTCTACAAAAGGCTCATTAACGTAGCGATTCTGATAGAGCGTTTGCAGAGAGTCCTCAGANGCACTCTCTTTNTGTCTCGGCGTCGCGTAAAGTGTGGCGAATATCCCTCTACTCATTGGTACAAGATGGGGAATAAACGTCAACCCAATGTCCNAATTACTCGCCAAATTGAGTTGTTGGCAGATTTCTGGATGNTGCCGATGTCCAGATANTCCATAGGCTCTCAANGACTCTGTGGCTTCACAAAGCAAGTAAGCATCTGCAGCTTTTCGCCCGGCTCCGCTTACACCTGATTTGGCATCTGCAATCAGTTTTTCGGTATCAATCAGGTTATTTTCAAGAAGGGGTAAAAACCCCAGTTGAATCGCCGTCGGATAACAGCCTGGAACAGCGATCAAGCTTGCTCGCTTGATCGCCTCTCTATTCGTCTCTGGCAACCCGTAAACCGCCATATTCACCAACTCAGGACAGACATGTCTCGTTTTATACCAGGTCTCCCATAGCTCTATGTCTTTAATTCTAAAGTCAGCGGACAAATCAATCACTTTGGTACCATGATCAATCAATTCTGGCACTGAATGCATAGAGACCCCATGAGGAGTGGCAAAGAAAACAACCTCACAGTCTTTTAAGTCAGGTGAATCTGGGCCACTGAATCGTAAATCAACTTGCCCCCGAAGGTTGGGAAAACGGGAGCAAATGGTCTGACCTTCGAGCTCACGCGAGGTAACACAGCAAAGTTCTACATCACCTCTCTGGCTCAAAAGACGCAGCAATTCAACACCTGTATAACCAGTTCCACCAACTATCCCGACCTTAATCAACACCGCCTCCTAAACTTCTCTGACAAAAATGGGGCCGTTATCTTAGACGATTAATATAATAATGCAATATAATTCATAATTAAATTACTTAAAATCAATAGGTTAGGGTTACGATTTTAATAATCAAGACTTAATTTTTGAGCTATGGTAGGTTCAATTTAACAGGTTAAGGTAATTTCATGCTCTGGGTTAAAGCTTTACACATTGTATTTGTTGTTTGTTGGTTTGCTGGTTTATTTTACCTGCCTCGACTGTTTGTCTATCACTCAATGAGCAGTGACGAAATCAGTCTAGCTCGCTTCGAGATAATGGAAAGAAAATTATTTTGGGCGATTATGACGCCCTCCGCTTTCGGAACAATTATTCTTGGCAGCTGGCTACTTTTGGCAAACTGGAGTTATTTCATGGCATGGTGGTGGATGCATTTGAAACTTGCATTAGTCGCTCTGCTGATCGTTCAACACGCCTACTGCTGGTGGTACATGATTAAACTTCGAGAAGAGCCAAAATACAAAGGACATATATTTTTCCGAGTCTTTAATGAACTTCCTGTCCTTCATCTCGTGTTGATTGTCGTACTCATTGTTGTGAAGCCAAGTCTGTAAGTAGCAATAGGTACGTATGAGACCAAAAGGGTATGTGTTTTCAGGTTTGGACTCTAGTGGTGTAGCTGACAGGCAAGCAGATATAGAAACTCTATGCGCCATTAGCTGCCATGCGTGACCAATACCAGAATGATTACCGGACAGTACACAAAAAAAGACGTATATAACAACGTCAAGTCACCAACATGTTTTTCAGCGAAAGGAAAGAAATTTAAACAAATGAAAACATCTAAGTCTCAAGAGCTCTATAACCGAGCTAAAAATTTCATACCGGGCGGTGTTAACTCTCCAGTTCGCGCATTTAAAGGGGTAGGAGGTAACCCTTTGTTTTTCAAGGAGGGGCTTGGACCTTACCTGATTGACGCAGATGAAAACCGCTATATCGACTATGTGGGAGCATTTGGTCCTTTAATTCTGGGCCACAGACATGAGCGCATCCTCGAAGCTATTGAAACTCAACTAAGTAAAGGTATAGGTTTCGGCGCCTCTACCGAAGCCGAAATTGATATTGCAGAAAAAATTTGCAAACACGTCCACTCTATTGAGGCAGTGAGATTAGTAACTTCTGGAACAGAAGCGACCATGAGTGCCATCAGACTAGCAAGAGGATTCACAAATAGAGATAAAATTGTAAAGTTTGAGGGATGCTATCACGGCCATGCAGACGGCCTTTTAGTAAAAGCAGGATCTGGCGCTTTGACCATCGGAGAGCCGGATTCTTTAGGAGTCCCCAGCGCGTATACAGAATTAACTCATGTCCTGCCCTACAACGATACGGAAGCAGTTGAAGAATATTTTGATGCTCACGGTGAAGATACCGCCTGTGTGATTGTTGAACCTATAGCTGGCAATATGAATTGCGTGCCACCCGACATAAGTTTTCTTGAGGTGCTCAGAGAACAGTGTACTTTAAATCAATCTGTTTTAATTTTTGACGAAGTTATGACCGGCTTCAGAGTGGCATTAGGAGGCGCACAATCAATCTATGGTGTGTTGCCAGATATAACGACTTTAGGCAAAGTGATAGGGGGTGGACTCCCGATCGGAGCTTTCGGTGGGAAGGCGGAGATCATGGAAAAAATAGCTCCAAGTGGCGCCGTTTACCAAGCAGGTACCCTCTCCGGCAGCCCTATTGCTGTTGCAGCAGGACTGGCAATGCTTGAAGTTGTCAGCGAAATAGGTTTTTATGAAGAACTTCACAAGAAAACTAAACTACTTATGAGTGGATTAAAGGAGCGCGCATCTGAAGCAAATGTCCCGTTTACTACAAATCAAGTGGGAGGTATGTTTGGCTGCTTCTTCAATACAAATGAAAAAGTAACGTCTTTTAAAGAAGTGATGGCATCAAACAGTGAGAGCTTTCAAACTTATTTTCATGAAATGTTGAGTAATGGAGTTTACTTGGCGCCCTCAATGTATGAAGCCGGGTTTGTTTCAATGGCCCACACTATGGAAGAAATAGAAAAAACTCTCGACGCAGCAAGCGTCGCTTTTCGGGCAATAAAGAAAAATTAGTGCGAGCTTCTTTATATGAAAAATTATAATGTTTACGGCATCGGAAACGCTTTAGTAGATACTGAGTTTGAAGTTACTGAAGATTTTTTGAAAGAGCAAAACATCGAAAAAGGCCGCATGACCCTTTTAGGCAGAGAGGCCTACGAATCTCTGTCCGAAACCTTAAGAAAAAAGTATGAAGTAAAAACGCAATCCGGCGGTGGTTCAGCTGGTAACTCCATGTATGCATTAAGCCAGTTTGGCGGAAAAGCCTTCTATTCGTGTAAGGTAGCAAATGATGCTGTGGGAGACTATTTTCTTAAAGAACTTGGAGATAACAATATAAGAACTAATATCCATCCGAAAACCACAGGCATCTCTGGGCAGTGCCTGATAATGGTCACCCCCGATGCGGAGCGCACAATGAATACCTATCTCGGGGTGTCCTCTGATTTGTCAATTAGNGAAATTGATCTTNAGGCAGCAAAAAATTCTGAATATGTTTACATTGAAGGATTTCTTGTTTCTTCAGATTCAGCAAAAGAGGCAATCATGGAGCTTAAATATTGCGCCATGAGCTCCAACGTTAAGGTCGCACTCACATTTTCTGACCCAGCAGTCGTGACTCACTTTAGAGAGGCTATAGATGATGTATTAGCAGGAGGAGTAGATCTACTATTCTGCAACGAAGAGGAGCTAAAAATTTGGGCGAACACAGAAAATTTTGAAGAAGCATGCTTGAAAATGAGCAAAATTGCAAAGCAGTTTGCTGTAACCNGCGGAGCGAATGGAGCAATAATTTTCGATGGTAACAAGTATATTTCTATATCTCCACAGAGAGTGACTGCGATTAATACCAATGGGGCTGGAGATATGTTTGCAGGAGCGTTTTTATATGGAATAACCCAAAACTTCGGTTTCACAAAAGCAGGCAACTTTGCCAGTAAAGCTTCTGCAAAAATTGTAACCCAGTTTGGACCAAGGCTTATCTCAAGCGAGCACAGCGAAATAAAAGAACAAGTATTAAATGTATAGCCGCGACCTATGCGCGCAAGCCATCCACAAATTTTTTGACACCGTCAAACCAAGAAAATCTTTTAGGCGACTGNCTTTTCCCCTGAGACTCATAAATTTCCTGAAACTCTTCAAGTAATTCCCTCTGCCTATTTGTTAAATTAACAGGCGTCTCCACGACGACTCTACACAGCAAATCTCCTGGAGAACCTCCTCGTATAGAGGTGACCCCCTTACTTCTAAGCCTGAATAGTTTTCCAGTTTGAGTTTCGGCTGGAATCTTTAGTTTGACCCTTCCATCCAATGTAGGTACCTCAAGTTCACCGCCAACAGCCGCATCGACAAAACCTATAGGTATTTCGCAGTGCAGGTCTCTGCCGTCACGCTGGAAAATTTGGTGTTGCAACACGTGCATTTCGACGTACAAATCCCCAGAAGGACCTCCTCTTGGACCAGCTTGCCCTTCTCCGGTCAGCCTTATCCTGTCGCCCGTGTCTACACCAGCCGGGACCTTAACCGACAGAGTTTTTGTCTCTTCTACAAAGCCTTGACCGCGACAATCTGGACATGGGTCCTTAATTAGCTTCCCAGCACCATGACAACTAGGGCAAGTTTGTTGCACTGAGAAGAAGCCTTGCTGCATACGAACCTGGCCAACGCCATTACAAGTAGAACAATCGACTGGCTTTGAGCCAGGCTTGGCTCCACTTCCATTACAAGCATGGCAGTTTACGGTAGAAGGAATCCTAATCTTAGCAGTTTTACCCTTAACCGCTTCTTCGAGGCTTAACTCAAGGTTATAACGTAGGTCAGCCCCCTTCGCCACTCTGCTGCGGCCCCCACCGCGCCCCCCACCAAAAATATCTCCAAAGATATCTCCGAAAATATCTCCAAAATCAGCATAGCCTTGACTAGTCTGCCCCTCCACTCCTGCATGACCAAACTGGTCATAACGCCCTCTTTTCTCTGAATCTGAAAGGACTTCAAACGCTTCGTTAGCTTCTTTAAACTTATCTTCTGCTTCTTTATTATCGGGATTACGGTCTGGATGATTTTTCATTGCCACCCGCCGATATGCTTTTTTTATCTCGGCTTCGGAAGCATCTCTCGAAACACCCAAAATTTCGTAATAGTCTGATTTAGACACGTCTAATTCTCTTATTTGTGTTCAGGTTTAGGTTCAACACCAAATACAAAAAAACTAAGCCATAAAAATGACTTAGCTTTTTCAGTCTTGAGTAACGTTTATCCCTGAAATTCTAAGCTAACTTATTTATCTTCCTTTACTTCTTCAAACTCAGCATCAACAGCATCGTTTTCTGCAGAACTCTCTGCGTTATCCGACCCACTGTCAGAAGCAGCTTCACTTGCTTGTGCTTGCTCTGCGTACATTTTTTGCGCGAGCCCGGTGGAAGCCTCTGTAAGGTCTTTGGTCTTTGCCTCAATCTCTGAAAGATCATCTCCCTTAATTGCCTCTTCCAAGGCCGTCACAGCATTATTGATTGAATCTTTTTCCTCGTCTGTAGCTTTATCTCCGGCCTCTTCTAAGGTCTTCTTAGTCGCATGCACTAAGCCGTCAGCCGTGTTTCGGGCAGATATTAAATCCTCAAATTTCTTATCATCGGCAGAGTGAGCTTCTGCATCCTTGATCATTTGATCAATTTCATCATCAGATAATCCACTCGAGGCTTTTATGACGATCGACTGCTCCTTACCTGTAGCCTTATCTTTCGCTGACACATTCAATATTCCATTCGCATCCAAATCAAAGGCAACCTCAATCTGCGGCATCCCTCTCGGTGCAGGCGGAATATCGCTTAGGTCAAACCGTCCCAAAGATTTATTCTGCGCGGCCTGCTTTCGTTCACCCTGCACCACATGGATTGTTACAGCAGTCTGATTATCATCTGCGGTTGAAAACACCTGAGTCTTTTTTGTTGGAATAGTAGTATTTTTCTCTATCAGGGGACTCGCTACGCCACCAAGAGTTTCGATGCCAAGCGATAGTGGTGTCACGTCCAATAAAAGGACATCGTTTACATCTCCTGATAGCACTGCCGCTTGGATGGCTGCACCAACAGCGACGGCTTCATCGGGATTTACGTCTTTACGCGAATCCTTTCCGAAAAAGTCTGTCACTTTTTGTTGAACAAGAGGCATTCGAGTCTGGCCACCAACCAAAATCACATCATCAATTTTTCCAACATCAAGATCTGCGTCCTGAATAGCCACCTTGACCGGATTCAAAGTTCTTTCCACTAGATCCTCAACTAAGGACTCGAACTTGGCCCTGGTTAGCTTTTGTACCAAATGCTTTGGCCCCGAAGCATCGGCCGTGATGTAAGGAAGATTGACTTCTGTCTGCTGCGCCGAGGAGAGCTCGATTTTTGCTTTTTCAGCAGCTTCCTTTAAACGTTGTAATGCCAAAGGATCATTATGAAGATCCATCCCCGACTCTTTCTTAAATTCATCAGCTAGATAATCGATCAGGCGTAGATCAAAATCTTCCCCGCCAAGAAAAGTATCACCATTGGTAGATAGCACCTCAAATGTATGTTCTCCATCTGTTTCAGCAATTTCGATGACAGAAATATCAAATGTACCACCACCAAGGTCGTATACGGCGACCGTAGAATCCCCTGCCTTTTTGTCCATGCCATAAGCAAGGGCCGCAGCGGTAGGCTCATTAATGATTCTCTTCACATCCAGTCCTGCGATTTTTCCTGCGTCCTTAGTTGCTTGACGCTGGGAATCATTAAAGTAAGCAGGTACAGTAACAACGGCCTCTTTTATATCCTCACCAAGAAAATCTTCAGCCGTTTTTTTCATCTTCTGTAAAACCTGTGCTGAAATCTGAGGTGGAGACATCTTCTCACCATTGACATCAACCCAAGCGTCACCGTTGTCAGCTTTATCTATTTTGTAGGGCACCATTTTGATGTCTTTTTGCACAACATCATCTGTAAACTGCCTACCGATGAGACGTTTAATAGCAAATAGTGTGTTATCAGGATTAGTGACAGCCTGTCGTTTTGCTGGTTGTCCTACGAGCGTCTCTCCCTCATTGCTGTAAGCAATAATTGATGGGGTGGTACGATCTCCCTCTGCATTTTCAATGACTTTGGCTTCCCCGCCATCCATCACTGCTACGCAGGAATTCGTTGTTCCCAAATCGATACCAATAATCTTACCCATTCCTCTTTCCCCGCAATTTTGACTAAATTTGACTAGCTATCTTTCGACCTGCTCTAACCTTAGTTTTGTAATATTGGCCCTATTAAACTGTTTTCAAGGGTTTTCATTCAGCACACGTAGTAAACCTATTCGATTTTTTCTAAACTCTACCCCTTTGAGACCATAACCAATGCAGGCCGAATGACTCTTCCATTCAATGTATATCCTTTCTGTATAACCTCGATAACCGAATTTGGCTCCGAGTCTGGGCTTTCCTGGGTAGCAATCGCCTGATGCAACTGGGGATCAAACGGCTCTCCAAGGGGGTCAACAGCCTCGATGCTGAATTTGGCAAAACAGTCGTTGAAGCTCTTTAAAGTCAGACTAACACCATCTTGGATTGCTTTAACGGATCCGTCTTTGGATTCAGAAGCGGAGGTCAATGCTCGTTCTAAGTTATCGATAACAACAAGTAACTCACCGCTAAATTTTTCAATACCATACTTATGGGCTTTTTCAACATCCTGTTCCGTACGCCTGCGCAGATTTTGCATCTCGGCCTGCACCCTCAATAAATCGTCTTTGGCCCTTTCAGCAGCAAGCTCAGCCTCTTCTAGCTTCTCTAAAAGCACCTCTTCGCCCGAACTAACAGCTTCAGCTTCTGCATCTACCGGTGCATCTCCTGACTCGCTTTTGTTTGCGGTGATGTCTTCATGTTCTTG